>JBOIBL010000001.1:0-15888 GCA_050739495.1 Gammaproteobacteria bacterium
CCGCAGGAAGAAGGTCCCCAACGGGCCCTGCAACCGCAACAAGGCGCCTTCATGCAGCTTGTGGAACACTTCGGTGGTGAAATGCCCACCCGGCACATGTCGCACATGCAGCTCCAGCAGCTTGTCGTCATGCGGCGGATTCGCCAGCGAGAAGCTGCGCCGGTGCTCGTCCGCCATCAGCACATCCACGTACTGACCGGGCAGAAAGCCAAGTCGCGAGACCGCCGGCAATTTCAGATACACCGCCATCACATCGTGGGCGAGTGGCGTCATGCGCGCGATGCGGCACGGAAACGCGCGCACCCGCAACGCCGCCATCGCGCCGATCTCCTGCGCATCCACCACCAGATTCGTGCCCGGCACCGCGCGACATAACAGTGCTTCGCCGTGATTCATCTCGAGCGCAGTCAGCGCCAGCGGCGGACCCTCCGGGTAACTGATATTGCCGGCCACCAGATGCGCGCGGCAGGTACCGCAACTGCCGGTGCGACAACCGTAAGGCAGTTGCACGCCCTGGCGCAGTGCCGCCGCCAACACCGCTTCGTCGTCACGCACGCTGAACATCCTGCCACTGGGGCTTAATTTCACCGTGAAAGGCATCCGCAAGCGCCTGCCGTTAGAATGAGAACCGATTGTCCACTAAAAAGGGAATCCGATACACCGTGCAACAGTTGCTGATCTTCGGTTGCGGCGATACCGGGCGGCGTGTGGCGAGACTGGCGCTCGCACAACATCTGCCGGTAACCGGTGTGGTACGCAGTGCAGCGAGCAGTCAGATTTTGCAACAGGCGGGGATAGAAGCATTTCTCATCGATCTCGATGCACCGTCGACCGATACCGGACTGCCCTCACGCGGTGCGCTAATCATGTATATGGTTCCGCCACCTGATCATGGCGAAGATGATCCACGTCTGGAACAGACCCTGCGAGGGCTGGAACAGACCGGATTACCGGCGCGCATTCTTTATATAAGCACCACTGGTGTCTATGGCGATTGTCAGGATCGCTGGATCGACGAGAATGCGCCGCTCGCACCAGCCACACCGCGCGCACGACGCCGGTTCGCGGCGGAAACCCGTTTGCGCGAATGGTGTGCGCTGCACGGCGTCGCCTGGATCATCCTGCGCGTACCCGCAATCTACGGTCCGCACCGGTTACCGATCGAACGGTTACGCGCGGGACTGCCGGTACCGCAGCCGAATGCGAGCGGTTACAGCAACCGTATTCACATCGACGATCTGGCGCGTATCTGTTTCAAGGCCATGACTGATGCACCCGACAACAGTCTCTACAACGTCAGCGACGGCAACCCGATTTCGTTCACCGATTATCTGTTGCTGCTGGCGGAACTTGCCGGTCTGCCGGCACCGCCGCTGGTCACCATGCAGGCTGCGGAAAGCCATATCGATCCGGGCATGATGAGTTTTCTGCGTGAATCGAAACGCGTACGCAATGACAAATTATTATGTGAATTGCGCCTTACCTTGCACTATCCGGACGCACGCAGCGGCATCCTGGCATCGCTCGCTGCGGATTCTTCAGTTTGAAATCAAAGGAACCAGCATGCTCACACTCATCGGTGTCCTGATCGTCGTCATCGGTTTTGCATTGCGCATCAATCCGCTGCTGGTGGTGACAGTGGCCGGGATCGCAACTGGCGTGGCGGGCGGACTCGATCCGGTCAGCATCATCAGTGAATTCGGACGTGCGTTTACTGAAAACCGCTACATGGGTCTGGTCTGGCTGACACTGCCGGTAATCGGTCTGCTGGAGCGGGCCGGATTGAAGGAACGCGCACAGCAACTCATCAGTCGCATTCATGGTGCGACGACGGGGCGCGTACTGTTGTTATATCTCGCGCTGCGACAGCTTACCGCCAGCATCGGATTGACCTCCCTCGGTGGCCAGGCGCAGATGGTGCGTCCGTTGATCGCGCCGATGGCGGAAGCCGCGGCCGAAGCACGCTACGGCGAACTGCCGGATAAAACGCGTCATCTGATCGATGCACACGCCGCTGGCGTCGACAACATCGGTGTGTTCTTCGGTGAGGATATTTTCCTGGCCATGGGTTCGGTGCTACTGATCAAGGGTTTCCTGGAACAGAACGGTATCGTGTTGCAACCGCTGGCGATCGCGTTGTGGGCGATCCCGACTGCACTCTCGGTATTCGTCATCCACGGCATACGACTGATGCTGCTGGATCGGCGTCTGAAAAAACAATTTTCGGGGGATCTGCAATGATCCGCCTGGAGTTCGTCTATATCCTGGCAGGATTGGTGTTCTGTGCCGTCGCGGTGCTGGAATGGTTGGACAGGAACAATACGCAACGCTATCGCAAGATGTTGTTCTGGGGTATCTACGGCGTCACCTTCCTGTTCGGTGCGGTGTTGCCGTCCTTCGTCACCGGTTGCCTGGTGATCCTGATGGTGCTGGCTACTGGCTTGAAAGACCTCAAGCGCAGTGAAGTCCGTTCCGTCAGCGAGCCGCAACGCCGGGCCAATGCCCAGCGCTTCGGTAACCGTCTGTTCGTTCCTGCGCTCTTGATCCCGTTGGTGACGTTCGTCGGCACCCTGAGCCTGGACAAGATAAAACTGCACGGTATTCCGCTGGTGGCCAGTTCCGAGGTCACACTGGTGTCGCTGGGTCTGTCAGTGATCGTGGCTTTGGTCACCGCGTTGTATTTGCTCCAGCAACGTCCAGTCGATTCACTGCACGAAGGCCGGCGACTGATGACGGCGGTGGGAACCGTCGCGGTGCTGCCCCAATTGCTGGCGGCGCTCGGCGCACTGTTTGCCGCAGCTGGAGTGGGCGGCGTAGTGGCCGGCATCGTAAACCACGTGATCCCGGTCAACTTCACTTTTGGCGTGGTCGTCGCATACGCTGTCGGCATGGCCCTGTTCACCATCATCATGGGTAACGCATTTGCAGCGTTTCCGGTGATGACCGCCGGCATCGGTCTGCCGCTACTGGTGCACCTGCATGGCGGCAATCCCGCCATCGTCGGTGCCATCGGCATGCTGTCCGGTTATTGCGGCACGCTGATGACACCGATGGCGGCGAATTTCAATATCGTGCCCGCGGCACTGCTGGAATTACCCGATCGCAACGGCGTGATCAAGGCGCAGATCCCGACCGGCATCCTGTTGCTGATCGTGAATATCTTCCTGATGTATCTGCTCGCGTTCCGCTTCTAAACAATCGCGCTCAACGCTCCTACAGTTGATAACTGGCGCTGAACTCGATGAAGCGGCCGGGCAACACGTAGGACTGGCTGTCACCCAACTCACTGTTCGCAACCGGATCGCGCCGGTCATTCAGGTTACGGCCCTGCAGGTTCAGACTCCATTTGCCGAAGCGGTAACCGACACCGGCATCGAAGGTAGTGAACGCCGCAGCCTGCACACTGTTCTCCGGATCAAAGTAGCGGCTGCCCACGTAGCGAACCACCAGATTGCCGGTCCAACCCTGTTCCGGCAGGTAGAACAGACCGGTGGAGAACAAGTCCAGCGGTGACAGCTCGAGCCGGTTACCGGCATCCTGTACCAATCCACCGGGCGTCGCATTCACGAAGTTGCGGTAAGTGGCATCGTGATAGCTGTATGCCACCTGCCAGCGCAGGTTCCGTAGCAGGTTCCAGTCAGCCGACAGCTCGACTCCCTTGAAACGTTGCTGACCGCCGTTTGCGATACCCGGCAGGCCGTTCACATCGGTGGCAATCACGGTGTTGTTCATGTTGGTCAGGAACGCACTGGCTTCCCAATCGAAGCGGCCCTGCATGAGGTTGCCCTTGAGGCCGAATTCATAGGCCTGCGCAGTCTCCGGTTCGAGGATGTCCGGCTCCGCTTCCGGTCCGAAATCGATGGCCGCGGGCTTGAAGGTGTTGCGGTAGTTGCCATAGATGACCAGATCATCGATCCCATCGCGCCAGGCGGTGTAACTCAACGCCGCGATTCCGGACGGGCGGGTGTTGCTGCGATGATCACCGTCCAGTGCTGCGGGCACGGTCGGATCGGCTGACAGGAACGCAGTGCTGGTACTTTCCACGTAATGGTTGAACTGCATGCCCAGTTCCGCATCCCAGCGCGGTGCGAAACTCCAGTCCGCTTGTACATAGAGCCCGGTGATAGTGCGGTGGTCCTGCAGGCGGGTCTGTTCGTCCACCGGAACCGAGGTGCTCGGCGGCGCATTGCCGCCGGCCGGTGGCACGAAATACTCGAAGTTGGAACTGGCCTGACTGCCATTGCCGTTCAGCAGATTCAAACCGCCGACCACATTTAAATCGTCGCCAAGCGTGAACGTCAGATGCGTATCGAAGTAGATGTCGGTGCGATCCTGACTCTGATTGAAGCCGTCCGCGTTGGGCAAGCCATTGTTGGTCAGCTGATCGGAACGCAGGAAACCGCGGATGTTGCGGTTGTGCGTGAAGGTGTTGGAAAGCGTGGTGGACCAGTCGGCCCAGGACAGATGCGCATCGTCGGCGAGCGTCAGGCTGACACGATCCTCGTCCATGCGTGAATCGCCGGGATTGTTATTGGTATCCACCGGCACCAGCGGGGTCAACTGTGTGTCGCCGTCCGCGAGCGGACGTGGGCTGGCTGGATTCTGACGCAGAATCAAGCCGTCCAGATCGACGCGGAACTCCCCATTGCCGGTGTCGATTGCGTTGCGGAGCAACACATGCGAGCGATGCCAGCTGGTATTCGGATCAGAAAAACCCTGGCGGGTACTGTCCGCGATGATGGATTGCCTGAACGGGCCGTCACTGTTCAAAGGCAGGGTCACGCCGACACTGGCACTGCCATGCGAACCGATCGATGCACTCACGCTGCCACCCTTGGCACCGGCCTTGGCATGGATGACATTGATGACGCCGACGAATGATGTCGCGCCGTACTTGACCGGCGCGGAACCACGGATCACTTCGATGCGATCCACACCGTTGAGATCGATACTGGCCAGATCCGGATTGAAGGCGCCGCCTACCGGCACTCCATCGACCAGCAACAGGAAAGCGTCGAACTCACGCAAGCCCTGGAATTCGGAGACGGCGCTGGCCGGACCGTTGTCGCCGCCTGGCGCGATGTCCACGCCGGCCGATAACGCGAGCGCGGTATGCAGATCGGTGGCACCCAGTGCGACCAGCTGCGCATGCGTGATGATGTCCACGCTCTGCGGCACGCTGTCGAGGTGCTCAGGGATAGGGGTGGCGGTGACCTCTATCGATGGCAGCGCCGTGATGGCCGGCTGGTCTTCGGCGTTAACCGGACCGACGCTCAGGAGCGGGATGGCAATCAGACAGGCGACGACAAGACCAGATGGTTTTCTTTTCATGATGGATCGATCTGTGTTGAGGGTGAATGTTTGTCAATTCCTGCAAGGATACAAAATATTGAATGCAAAGTCCCCGGCAGAATGTATCCAGGAGCACGGACCCGGGTCGTTATCATGACAAAGGCAAATGTCTTTCCTGTGACAGATGCGGTTCCGGAAAATTCACTCGCATTGCGGACATTTCCTTTCGGCTCGAATTCGAGCCACTGACTCATTAATTGATAAGCCGGTGGATCGAGCCCGGTGAGCGCCCATTTAACCTAACCCGGAGATCGGTCGCCTCTGCAGCGAAGTAACGGTTTGCGAGTACAATTCGGGACCCCCTTCCTGCCATGAGGTAATGTGCCATGCGTTCGACTCTGTTAGCGATTCTGATCGCAGTGGCGATGCCATGTATGGCCCTGAATCCGAAAGCGGCGCCGGCGAAGCACCCGGTGCCGGCTTATATCACGGCCGCCGTCAACGATCCGGCGCGTGCTGATGACAAGGTTGACGACGCCCGCCGTCAAATGATTGCGGTGATGAAATTCAGCGAGGTCAAGCCGGGGCAGAAAGTACTGGAACTGGTTCCGGGCAAGGGGTACTGGACACGTGTGTTCAGCGGCATCGTCGGCTCGAAAGGACATGTCTATACGGTGTGGCCCGATCAGATGATGAAATACGCCACCAAGAGTTACCCCGAATGGCAGGCACTGGTCGCGACACCGCACTACGCCAACGTCAGTCTGCTGCAGCAACCGGGAGCACAATTAAGCGTACCGGAACCGGTGGATGTGGTGTTCACTTGCCAGAATTATCACGATTACCACGATCCGTTCATGGGCCCGGTCGACATGCTTGCATTCGACAAACAGGTATTCGGTGCCCTCAAACCGGGCGGACTGTTTGTCGTGATCGATCACGTCGCACCAGCCGGCTCCGGGATCAGCGACACCAACACGCTGCATCGTATCGATCCGGCAGTGGTGAAAAAGGAAGTGGAAGCCGCCGGTTTCGTATTCGATGGCGAGAGCAATGCGCTGCGCAATCCGGCCGATCCGCATACCATTGCAGTATTCGACAAGTCGATCCGCGGTCATACCGATCAGTTCATCTACCGGTTTCGCAAACCAAAAAAATAATCGTCTGACCGATTTATAATCCGATAGCGCCGCGGAAACCCGCGGCGCTTTTTATCTGGAGCAAATATGACGAGCGTGATCCATACCAGTATCTGGCACGCGATCATCGGCGGTGGCATCCTCGCCATCAGCATCGCGGCACCACCGGGACCGGTGGTGACGATCATGGCCAATGCCTCGATGCGCGGGCGTCTGAAAGAATCGCTGATCACGGCCTGCGGTGCCATCAGCGGCGACGTGTTATGGCTGGCACTCGCCATCATCGGTACCGTCACGTTTCTCAACCACCGTCCGCATATCGTCGGTGTGATCGGCCTGGGTGGCGCAATGTTGCTGATATGGATGGCGTGGAACACCTGGCGGACCGCGCGTGCCGGCATGCATACCAGCAATATCACCGGCTCCTGGAAGATCGGTTTCTTTACGGTACTCACCAGCCCGTTCTCGCTGGCCTGGTGGCTCGCGAACGGTACCCTGCTTTACAGCGTCTGGGGCTGGCCGGGCATCGCCTCATTCTTCATTACCGGCAGTCTGTATGCACTGGTCTTCACCTATACGTTTCGTTGGGTGGGGCACAAGGCGGAGTCAGCAGTCGTCTGGGTGGCTTACACCAGCGTAGCGGTGCTGGCGGGATTCGGCCTGTACGTGGCCTGGGCGAGTTTGCACTTGTTGCGAGCCTGACTCGACACGGCGCCGGCTTCTGTGGCCCAATGACCGCCGGGGACGGCGGAAATACCGGAAACGCAGGAGCAGTTTCCGGCAGACCGCCACACGTTGCAGTGTTCGTAGGGGCGAACTACTGATCGGCATCGCAAGGTGATGAATCATGGATATTGCCACGCCGCCTGGCTATTCAAAGCTGGTCGCGCTGGATACCAAGAAGCATCGGGGACTCGGCGTGGTATCGCGCCGGCAAGGTTTTGCCGCGGCACTGAACAGCGTCTATCTCGCTGCCGCTGAATTTATTCAGGCCGCGCGCCATTATCCCATCGTGTTCGCGCAGGACACCATGAACGGCGAGTTCCTGCCGCTCGCTGTCACCGGGCTGGAGCAGGACATCAATCTGTTCGTGACCGGCGACGGTACCTGGCTGAGCGATGTGTATATCCCAGCATTCGTGCGTTGCTGGCCATTCTATGGTGTCCGCATCACCGGCGGCGGTGCCAAACCCAACGAGTTGCTGATCTGTGTGGATGAGACCGGACTGGATGCGGCCGGCGATGCGTTATTCGACAGCAAGGGCAAGCCCACGACGCTGACGAGTTCTGCGCAAACGCTGATCCAGGAACTTGAGGGCGCGCGCAACGCAACTCTGCAATTGGGTGAAAGCCTGAAGACGCTGGATCTGCTGACACCTTTCGAGGCACATGCATTGCCGAAACAGGGGCGTGAAATGCGTTTGCGAGGCATGTACCGTGTAGACGAGACACGACTCAATGCGCTCGATGGCGAGACGATCAAACAACTGATGAAAAGCGGCGAGTTATCGCGCATCTACGCGCATCTCACGTCAATGGACAATTTTAAATTTCTGTTGGACCGCGTTGTCACGCACAAATCTGCGGCGACGGCTTCCGCCTGATCCTGGAGAACTGCACATGGGCGTCGAGATAAAACTCACTGATTCTGAATTACCGGTCTCGCCCGTATTCGTCGATTTCCTCGCCCATATCGTCGAGAAGCGCGAGTTCGCCAACGCCAACTGGCACGATCAGTTGAGCGAGGAACTGAGCAACGATCATGTGAAGGTAATGCAGCAGGCGCAGGATAATGCGCAACGCATCATGGCTTCGGAACAGGGTCAGCGCTATATTGCGCGCGCCTATCAATTGTTCCTGGCACTGCTTACGGGCGATACCGACCAGATCCGCGATATTCAGTTCCGCTTTCATTTCATCAACATCATCGGTGTGCCGCGCAATGGCGGTTCCTATCTCACCATGGAAGCGTATCGCGCCCTGGGTTACAACGTGGACAAGGTGCCGAACGTGATCGCACACGACGGTTTCCCCGAGGCCAGCCCGTTCCGTTTTCAGAAAGGCGCCAACAGCTGGGTCGCGAGTCTGCAGACCATGGCCGAATTCCTGACCATGGTGGAAATCTATTTCGGCAAGAACAAACCGCATTACGGCAAGATTGTGGTGCCGAAGAAACTGTTGAAGGGTAGCTATGCCGGCGGCTTCTTCCATCAGATATTGGGCGAATCAGTAGAACAGATTCTCACGGTACGGCATCCGGTCACGTCTGCGATTTCAGCTTACGAAAAATCCGGCGGTTTGCCGGAAGACGGTCTGTTCAAGGTGCGCGGTAACATCGAGGAATGGGTGCGGCGTGATCTGAGTTACACCACCGGCTTCACGCTCGAGGAAATGACGGCGATGCCGTATTTCGATGCGTATCTTTATTACTGGGAACAATATCACTACTACGTCGCGACCACGGGGCTGTCAGCCAATCGCAATATCAATATCGTGCCGTATGGCCAGAAGCGCATGCAGGCGGTCTCGCAGAGTTTCCAGAACCGTTTCGAGAGTGGTTTGCAGCCTTCCGAATTCAAGGTATTCGACAAGCGCGGTCGTCATCCGGACTGGATCAGGCAGGCCGAACCGGTGGTGAAACGGGTTGCCGAAGTCTGGGAGCGGGTCGGGTTGAAATTCCCGTATCAGGAAGTGATGGAAATCTGGTAGGGGAAGTTCAAGGTCTAATAGCCGCCATTGGGGGATAAAATGAATTTCAGGTTCGTGGCGACAGTCTTGATACTGTCAGTTCTGCTTGCGGGTTGTGAAACACAGGCAGCGCGTGATGCCTGCCTGCCGCCGGGAGTTGCGCCTTTTGCAGTGCCTAATGAATACACAGCGCCGTTGTTTTTTTACATGGTAGGTTGCAAGACCGCCCAGGCCATCAACTCAACACTCGATGAAAAAGGGTGGAATACGACCACGCTGAGCGGTCAGGTGGTTGGTAGCCAGTATCAATCCGCGGACGGGATATTTTCGGTGACCTTGCCCGGCCCGCTTGCCGGCATCGGGCATGCCGGTTACCGCATCAATGAACAATACCTGCCCCACGACGATTATGTGTTCTTCGCATCGAATCAATCTGAAACACCGGTCTATGGCATCAAGGTGACACCGGTTCTGGATCGCGAATATGCCGCACTCGGCAGCGCCGAATATGCAGACCTTTCAATGCAGGATGCCCGTCTGCAGGCAGAACATCGGACCGGCGCCTCGCTGGACCTGGTCAGTGAAAAGAATTTGGTGCTGGATAACAAGACAACCCTGTTCCGGGTCTATCGTCAGTCAGCTGTGGCGGATTCGGCTCACGGTGGCAAATCCACCATCTATTACCTGGTCTATTTCATCAAGCAGGATGATCGCGCCGCGATCCTGTCGGTACTGTGGCCAAAACCCTGTCCGCAATGCGAAACAGGGGACGAACAAAGTATCCGTCATATGGATCCCGGGCTGGAGCGGTTTATCCGCTCATTTGAAATGGGAACCAACTGAGCGGCACACTATTTCCGAAATGGAACGCGGGCTGACAGATCAGGATGAAATTCGCAATAGACCTACACATCACCGCCCGAGTATTTGAGTTCACCGGCGGTCACTTCGAACGGCAACCGGTTCTGCGGCGGCGGTAACGGACAGGCAGTGAACTGGCTGAATACGCAGGGCGGATTGTAGGCCTTGTTGAAATCGAGCACGGTCTTGCCGTCCACCGGGGGTCGCACATAAAGAAAACGACCCGCGCCATAGGTCTGCTTGCCGTTGGTCTGATCCGCGAAGATCACGAAATAATCCGTCACGCCGGTTTCCAGCACCACATCCAGCCGGCAGGTCTCGCCTTCGACGTCGAACACCAGTGCACCGGGCGAATCCATCTGTTCCTCGATACCAAGCACATTGACGACGGGAAGCTGTCGCATCGGACTGTACGTCTCGAAACGAGCTTCGAGGCGCCAGCGCGGTTCGATATCGAAATACTTCAGGCCCTGGAAATGCGCGCGCGCGGTGGCCGCGCTGTCCTTGATCCTGATCCCGAAACGGTCCAGCAGCCGGATGGCATAAAAACTCGCGCTTCCCAATTGCAGGGTCGTGGGTCCAGTCTGCGTCACGGTCTTGAGTTCGAGTTTCGTCACCGGTTCGCCGGCATGGGTCGCACCGCTGCCTGCCGCAGCATGAAACACGATGCGCTTTGCATGCAACGTGAATGTCCCGAGCTGTTCCGTTAACGCCGGATCATCCATCACGAAGTGATGACTGGCGTCGCGTCCGAAACGATTGTCGCCCGGATTCAGCCAGTGCAGCCCGACCAGGGTCAACCAACCGTCATCTGCAGTGAGTTTGCCGAGACGCGTCGTGCGCCAGGCTTCGATCTCTTCTTCGTATGTCACGGTATTCATCTCCGTCACTATCTGTTCATGGAACTCGAGCGAATCGTTGTGCGGCCCGGTACAACTCACCAAGTAAACCCAGGGCGTCCTGCAGAGCGCCCCCAGCAGCGCATTTGCGCTGGTATCAAACCGGTCACTTTGGGCTGCCCCCGTGTCTCGCCGCTGAGCATTCTCAAATCTGCGTGCTAAGCTTTGGATGCCAGCTTTTTCCATAATTCTATAAGGAATCCGGCATGCGCATTTTAGCCGTCCTGCGCTATCTGGGGCTCGTCGCAGTCCTGACCGGGATCTATTACCTCGCAAATCGCCTGGGGCTGCTACTGCGGGTGGATTACGGCGGCGTCAGTCCATTATGGCCTTCAGCAGGAATCGGCCTAGCGTTGATGTGGGTGTTCGGTTTGCGCTGGTGGCCGGTCATCGTGCTGGGTGAATTCCTGAGTGCGCTCTATCTCGATCAGACTTTCCTGCTGGGCCTGTCCGGCGGTTTGATCCAGCTGATGGAAGCCTTGTTCTGCACTGCCTTGCTCAGATACCTGCAGGTAAACCACAAATTCCAGCACGCGCGCGATCCACTGCTGTTCGTGGTGGTCGCGACACTGATCCCGCTCATAGCAGGAACGCTGGGGGCGACCGGTCTGTGGTTGAACCATGCCATCCCGCAAGACAAATTGCTGAGTGCGGGCCGCACCTGGTGGTTGGGCGATGCCATGGGCATCCTGATCATCGCGCCGCTGATCGCGCAATGGTACCGCTGGCCATTCGCTGTGCTGCGCGAAGCCGTCTACTGGCTCGGGCTTACGTTGCTGCTTGTGGTCTGTACCTATTTCATCCTCCGCTTGCCCAACCTCGACGAGGAGAGCCTGTTCTTCCTGCTATTGCCTTTCATGGTGCTGGCGGCGGCACGCTTCGGCAGTGCCGGTGCCAGCAGTACCGCGTTCCTGCTCGCACTCATGGTACTGGTCCTGAATCACGCTGTTGCCGATAACCAGTTCGACGAGATGGTTCGGATCATTTTCGTGGGTGCCACCGCGTTCACCGGTTACATGGTAGCCGCCGCCTTCGCGGAACGACAACACGCCACCGTCGCACTGGATGTCGAACAGGAACGTGCACTGGTCACCTTGCAGGCGATCGGTGAGGGCGTGATCTCGACCCGCGCCGATGGTCGCGTGCATTTCATGAATAGCATCGCGGAACGGCTCACCAGCTGGCACGCCGATGAGGCGCGCGGTCGCCCCATCGAGGAGATCTTCCCGCTATCGTTTTCCGAAGCACGGAACAACACCGATGAACCGGAAAATACCGTACGCCATTGCCTGCGGCGTGGTGCGGGACCCGAGATTCTTTCCCGGCGCATGATGCGTGACCGTACCGGTAAATTGCGTCCAGTCGAAGGCGCCATCACCCTGGTCAATGCGTCGAACGGCGATCTACAGGGCGGCGTCGTGGTATTCCGCGACATCTCGGAAGCGGAACAGTTGCGTGAACGCTTGTTGAGGGAAGCCACTCACGACAGCCTCACCGGGCTGCGCAACCGGGCCGCGTTCGATCACAAGCTGCGGGAACTGACCGACAGCGAAAAGAGCGTAGAACATCACGCCCTGCTCTATCTCGATCTCGATCAGTTCAAGCTCATCAACGACACACGTGGGCACGAGATCGGCGACCGCCTGCTGGTGGAACTGACGCGCCAGTTGCGCGGCGTGGTCCATCATCCCAATGTGATCGCGCGTCTGGGTGGAGATGAATTCGGCGTATTGCTGCTCGATACCGACGAGAAACATGCCTTGCTGCTCGCCGAGACATTGCGGCGCGCAGTCCTCGATTACCAGTTCAAGGAACGTGACCTCACGTTCACCGTGGGAGCCAGCATCGGTGTCAATTTCTTTTCTGCCGGTGACCGGGCCTCCGAGGTCCTGAGTCGCGCCGACATCGCCTGTTACATCGCCAAGGAATCCGGGCGCAACGCGATCCATGTCTACCGTGCCGATGACGCCAAGATGCTCAGGCACCATACCGATCTGGCACGCATCTCGCAGTTGCAGACTGCCATGAACGAAGGCCGCTTTCGCCTGTTCGGACAACGTATCCAGCGTCTGGACGGCGGTCCACTGGATGGTGTCGGTCGCTTCTACGAAGTGCTGCTGCGTTTGATGGAGGACGGCAACATCATCTCGCCCGGCGCATTTCTGCCGGTAGCAGCACGCTACGGTTTGTCTTCCCTGATCGACAATTGGGTGATGACGGAGAGTTTCAAGCTGCTCGGTGATCGGAGACTGGCGGACGCGCGACTCAGTATCAACCTCACTCCACGGACCATAGACAGCCCCGATTTCATGGGGCTTCTGACCGAACTCACTGCGCGCTACAAGGTCAGCCCGCAACGCGTCTGTTTCGAAGTCACCGAGAATGTTGCGTTCGAGAATCTGACGCGCGCCGTCGAGACCATGCACAAGTTGAATCAGCAGGGTTTCCGTTTCGCACTCGATGATTTCGGCACCGGGGTCGCGAGTTTTGCCTACCTGAGCTCGATCCCGGTACATTACGTGAAGATAGACGGCGGGTTCGTGCAGAACCTCGCCGAGGATCCGGTCAATCCGCTAATCATCCGCTCGCTGGCAGAGCTGGCACGGCTGCGCGGCATGGAGTGTATTGCCGAATGCGTGGAGAATGACCGCAACAGGCATGAGTTGCAGAAACTTGGCGTCGCCTACGGTCAGGGCTATTACCTGCACAGGCCGGAACCCTTCATCGCCAGCCCGCAAGCGGGCTAGCAACGATCAGGGCAATATCTTTCGCAGCACCGGCGCGGTCGCGTCAAGTTCCCGACGATGTGCGGTCACCAGTTTGCGTAACGCTGTCTCGCCCCTGGTGGTGAGATGCAGGTACACCACGCGTCGGTCCTTGTGAGAGGCGACCCGCCGCACCACACCGCGTTCCACCAGTTTGTTTATCAGGGTCACCGCGCTGTTGTGGCGGATGTGCAGATTGCGAGCCAGTTCCCCTACCGTCAGCTGTTCGCGTTCGGAACCAAACCGGATCGCAAGCAAGGCCTGATACTGGTTGGAGGTGACGTTGGCCTGCTTGAGGATGGCCTTGCTGGCGGTCATGAACCCGCGCAGGGCGTCCCGCCACGCGGTAAGGATCAGATAGTCGTTTTCGGTGATTGGGTTAGCCTGTTCCTTAGCCGGACCGGAGAGCCGTCCATCGTGAGAGACGAGCTTCAATCCCTGTCGGTTAGTCCTCATTGGCAATACCTCATCCTTAAATTTCCGTTGGTATCGGCGGGGCAAAACTGCCGATGACGCCAGCCGATACCTATTCCGCCAGCAGGCGTTTCAGATCGGTGGCAATCACGCCCGGTTTGTCATCCAGTCCCGCCAGCAGCCTGATCTTGCCCTGTCGGTCGAAAATGAATATCGCACTGCTGTGATAGACGGTGTAGTCGCCCTGGGCATCCGCCGGACCGAGCCGGTAAGCGACCCGGTAGCGCCTGGTCAGGGTCTGCAGTTGCTCCTGACTACCCGTCAAACCAACGAACCAGGGGCCGAATGCGTTGACATACTTTTTCAATGCTGCCGGTGTATCGCGGGCCGGATCCACCGATACGAACAACACCTGTACCTGATCGGCCTGCGGACCGAGCTGACGGATCGCCTGGCCCAGATCGGCCAGAGTCGTGGGGCAGACATCCGGACAATGTGTATAACCGAAATACAACAAGGTCAGTTTGCCCGGACAAGCGCTTTGATTGACTTGCTCGCCGTCGTCGCGCGTCAGCGTGAATTGCAGCTTCGGCATGTGGCCGGTGATGTTGAGCAGACCCCAGGGCTGTTGCGACGCATGCTGTCCACATCCAGACAGCAACGTAAGAACAAGCAAAAACAATCCAATGCGTTTCATTTTCCGGTCGCTCCTTTCACCACGAACTGGATAGTCTGTTTGCTGCCGTCCGCGAAATGCAGAGTCAATGCGACCTGCTGACCGACTTCAAGCGGATGTCTGCGGCCCATCAACATCAGGTGATAGCCGCCGGGTGCGAAATCCAGGCTCTTGCCGGCGGCGATACTGAGCTTCGCCAGGTGCACCATCTCTTCCATGCCGCCGTGATTCATGCTTCGATGAAACTGCACGGCCCTGAAGTCGGGGCTGCTGGCCGAGACCAGTGTCACGTCATGCGCACTGCTGTTCACCACGTGTGCGTAACCGGCCAGCGGCAGATCGCCGGGCAGCAGCCGTATCCAGGCCTGCGTCACCGTCAGCCCGGCGGCGCACAGCGGGCTCGCGATAAACATCAATAACAGACCGAGTAGCGGCTTGCGCATGTCTTGCTCCTGTCAGGTCGAGGCGAGTGGATCGTGCATCAGCGTCGCACGCGATGATTTGTCGTTGCGGTTATCGCGTATCCAGCGACTGAACACGATCAGCCCCGCCACCACACTCATCATGCAGGACGGGATCCAGGTAATCAGACCGCCGATGTGCTGATCGGTGATGGCGCTGACCGGCCAGATGCGTCCGCAGATCGCATACACGGTGTAGAGATCGGAGCGGCTGAGTGCGATATACGAACCCAGCATCAACTGCGGGATCATGATTGCCCACAGCAGCAGCAAGCGGGTGCCGAAACCGGTGCGCGCACCCTGCTGCCGGGAACGTGGATCGAGTATCAGCCACCAGAACAGCAGACCGTCGAGCGCCATGCTCCAGTTCATCACGTCGTACAGCGAAGCATCCAGCATCGCCTTGAAATGTATGCTGGGCGCTAACCAGAAGAAGATCAGCCCGACGAACACCAGACTCGCCAGCAGCGGCTGCTGGATCACCCTATATAAGGTACGCGTGATCGGATGGCGCCAGAGCGGATAAAGCCAGCGTTGTCTTATCTGCAACGGGATCCCGCTTGCTATCACCGCATGCGGCACCGCCAGCATGATCAACATCGGCGCCAGATGATGCAGCACCAGATGCTGCAGCCGATGGATCCAGAACATGTGCTGTGAGTAGTAGTCGAAATGGGTCTGCAACACTACATAA
>JBOIBL010000002.1:0-15077 GCA_050739495.1 Gammaproteobacteria bacterium
CTCTTACCGAGTGCGGCGCTTGCCAGGGCATGTGGGTCCACTTGGATGAAGGTGACCTTGGATGTAGGCAACTTCTTGGCAATGGCGTTCGCGAGTCCGCGTGCCACCGTCGTTTTACCGGTGCCGGGGGGGCCTTCCAAGATGATCAGGCCGTGGAGCGGAGCCACCTCGAAAGGTAGCTTCATCCGCACTGACAATGCCATGAGTGATTGTGCTACTAACCGCTCTTTAACCCCTTTGTCGAGCTTGATGCTGTCCCAGGCTCCTGCGAAGGAGGTATTGGGAAGTTTTTCGATTACCGCTATACCTGCTGGATGCATGTTTTCCTCACAATAGTGATCAGCCACCGGTGGGCAAAATCCCCGCCGGATCACGCCGCTTTGGAGGGAATAGGGTCGGGTGTTGCGGGGGTCCCCGTCGCCTGGCCACTGCACTCATCCAAGCCGCTTGCCGGAACCTCCGGCCTACCGGACTCCGCACCCCTATGGCGCTGAGCCCCCATCAGCCCATCCACCAAAGGCATTTCGGGCTATACTGTCGGCTATTCTATGCGGAAAGTTTCTATACTACAAGTATCTATACCTATAATGTACTAAGGCCATGATATGACTAAAATATTAAGCTCAAACAAAAAAATCCGTAGAAAAAAAACGGAAGTTAAAGGAACCCGGTGGCAGTTAGTGCGCCGGCAGGAATTCATTGAGACGTGCCTGTTCTGGGAAGGCCGGATTAACAGGCGGGACCTTGTCGACAAGTTTGGGATTTCCGTACCGCAGGCGACGGACGACATCGCCCAGTACATAAAGCGTGCGCCTAGCAACATTGCTTACGACGCGAAAGAAAAGGCCTACTTGATCACTGCTACCTATAAGCCCGAGATAATTCAGCCAGAGGCTGACCGATATCTCATGCAACTCCGAGCTGTGCACTCAGGCCTAACACGCTCACGTGATCTATACCTAAATGACTTGCCTAGTTTCGATATTGTTCCTATCCCTCGTCGCCCCGTAAAAACAGAAATACTCAGACAATTGCTGAAGGCAATCCGTCAGCGTTGGGCAATCACGATCACGTATCAGTCAATGAATTCACCTAGACCAGCTGAACGAGATATCTCGCCACACTCAATAGCCTTTGATGGGTATCGATGGCATACGAGGGCTTATTGTCATAAGGACAAGATATTCAAAGATTTTGTCATCGGCCGAATTCTAAAGATCGGGAAACACCACAGAAGCATTGTCGACTCTTACAATGATCTGGCTTGGAATAAGATACTCACTGCTATATTGGTCCCGAATCCTAAACTTCCGCCAGCCCAGCAAATGATTATCGCAATGGATTACGGCATGGAACATGGGAGACTTTACATGCAGCTTAGAGCGTCATTTGTGTATTACTTCGAGAGGCTCATGGGTAGATATGTAATGCTCGGCGACAACGAGTCTGCGACGCAGATTGAAATTGAGAACTTATCTAAACTGAAGTCCGTCGCAGATGCCCTAGCACATACAAGAAGTTAGGATGAGGCGCCACCGACTAGGCCAATAGGTGCTCCATAATCAGGAATTGCAGCCTGCGACTGGTCTGTTTAACGCTTCAGGGTATCTGCTAGTCAAACTTCAGCGCCATTTTTAAGTATCGCTCGGCCGTATCTTCTCTCACACTTTCAGCAGCACGTATAAGTCGATCTCTAGCTATTGTGCTGCTCTCAACGAACTTCTCCGCTCGCACCTCGTCCAGGCCCTTGCACACATTTCTCGTTACGCCGCTGGGATCAGGAATGAGGAACTTCCAACGTCCGAGATCTACTCCATAATCTGATTTCCAAGAAAATGCTGTATCAGACCCACTTACATTAGCAATAAAGTCGAAGAAAAGCACCAAGTTCGCGAATAGGCCATTTGCTTGGCGATTCCTGAATAAGGTCATTGCAAGGCTTTCTATGGCAAACGATTTCATTTTCCTGCTTTTCGGTAGCTGCGAATTCCAACTTTTTAGAAGCTTCACAACAAGCTTGAAGCCGCCACCCATACTACTATTGATTGCAACGCCTACATCACGGTGAATTAATGGCGCAGATCTAATCCACTCGTCTGAATCACAATCCGGTATCTGTATTACACCATTCCCAACATCTACTGCTGGCACGGCATCGATATCTAGGTGATAAAGTTGGAGGCAAACAGACCGGCGTTGCCGATAAACTGAACTGTTTTTGTACCGCCGACGTATAGCAGTTGCAAAGCTCTGAATTACTGCAGCGGGTTCAGGTAAACTCGCAAACAAAAAACTAGCGGAGGGCCAGAATGTCGGATCTACCGGAAAAATAATGTCCACATCATCAATGGGATATATCGCCGTTTCACGGGAATAGCTTCCAGACAAATAACTGGGCAGCAATCGCTTCCCAAAACGGCTTTTCTCAAGTAGATCACGAAGAAATTTGTGACTTTTAGCTGCAGCTTGCTTTTGTGCGCGACTGGGTTCCACCTTTGATGCAAAGGATCGCAACATGTCATCAAATTCAAAATTTGATTCAAAGGTTGTCATAACTAATTCGCCAGATAATATGCATACTTGTCGATACCTATCATATGTACCGTATCCAGGATTTGTTGAAACGCACAAGTAGTCGCTAACTTACGTTAGATTATTTCGTTTCTATATTTTGTGCTCATTTAAATATTTCTTAATCTTATTGCGTCGCTACACATCGGTACCCCTCATGATCTTCATGGCGGAATCCCATATTCAATCGAGTAAAGCACCCGGCGAACGCTATCAACGTCACCCTGTGCTAGGCACGTCCATGGACGCCTTCTTCCGAGTGATGGAACAGGGCGGGTCAACCAAAGTGCGGCCTCGTTCCTGTCCTCGAAGGTCTCGATGGCGAGTCGTGCCGTGTCCGGTTCGTACTTTTCCAAGACCAGCAATGCATCCAAGGCGATCCCGAGAGATTCCGATTCGCGTTCAATAAGCCGCGTATCAATTTCTTGTGCCGCCTTCGATAAGTCACTATCCATTGTTCGCTCCTTGCTGGTTGGGACGCATCACATCTAGTTGAGTTCAATTACAAGAAAAAGCGTGTGGAAAATTCACCCGGGAACATTCGCCCTACGAACCTAGTATTACCTTTTACGAGCGGCAAACATAAAGGCCGAAAGGAAAAGAAGAAGTCCAAAGTGCGGAAACGACAGCTATCCATCGCTTCCAGCCGATTGGCATCCAACTCGCGGTTTTCCACCGGAATGGCCGGTAGGTTTAAGACTGGAACTCGTGGTGGTTTTCACCGGAATACGTACAAATCTATAACTCATTGATTTTGCGACAGTATTACCTTGTGGTACCTCTTCTATTTCTCATTATAGTAATGAGTAAGCCGAACAGAACCGCATGTTCGTTCAGATGGTGATTGCAGCTTGAAACCCTGGTGTCCGCAGCGATACCCCGGATAGCTTCGCCACCAATGCGACGAACTAGATGGCCCGATGGGCGGCGGCCCGCATAAGGCCACCGTCCATCGAGGTGAGCGTTTCCCTTCGGATACCACGATCGATTGGTGTTACCAGCACCAGCCAGTCGTAGGGCCAGGCTCCCGTTCCTCATTCAACAGCCAAAGGATACAACTATGGCCAGTCGAAAATCAGAAGCAGTTTTCACGCTCGAAATTGATGATAAAGATACCCGTGAGCCCCGCAACGCAACCACCTCGCGTGGTCGCGGGTCTTCTCAACTACAGCGCGCCCGAAACCTGTTAGATCAATCAATCGGGTTGACTGATGCTCTTAACAGGGCATGTCCGATCCGACGAAGCCGTCAGTGCAAAGCCCTGTCGCCGAAACAATCCTCCAGAACTCAAGAAAGAGCCCGGTGTTGCACGGGTGGTCGCGAAGCGCAGTGTACGCCTCTGCCCACGGCACCCATAGAGGCTCCGTTGCTCCGATCCCAAGAGGTGAACGGGAACAATTAATTCAAGCGTTCCAACACGTGACCTGAGCCCATGGGGCAGCACCATTCACGCAAGGCTTCCACCCGCGACCTCACGCTTTTTGAAGTCGCGGAATGGAGCGATGATAAGGCGAGGACATTCATTGAGAACATCGTAGGGCCTAACGGGCAGCAGGTTTGCCCAAAGTGCGGGCTGGTTGATGTGCACTACAAACGCCGACATGGGCGGTATTCCTGTAGGGGAGTGGGTTGCAGCCACACGTTTTCAGTGACCAGCGCTTCGCCCTTCAGGGGCCGCAAGCTCCCGGTCCGACAGATCTTGCGTGCCATCGTACTGTTCGTGCATGAGTCCCAAGGCCACTCTGCCAATCAGCTGCAGGCGAAGCTGAAGGTTCAGTACAAGACTGCGTTCGTGCTGCAGCACAAGATTCGGGACGCGCTTACGCGTTCCGCGCCCCAGGCCAAGCTTGAGGGAACAGTCGAGATAGACGGGGCCTATATATCGGGCCGGATCAGGAAGGGTCGGAAAATGAAGCACAAAAGGCGCCCACCAGCTATCCCCGTTAAGTACGGACATCGGGCAAAGATTCCCAACCGCCCCAACCCCAGGCACCCCAACCAGCGGGTCCTTGCGGTCTGCCGCCAACTGGGAGCACCGGGTACCGGAGCTGCCCTCACCGCGGTGGAAATAATCAAGAGGGAGCACAAACACGAATGTGAAGCCGTCGCCCTGAAATGGATAAAACCTGGAGCGACTGTCCGCACCGATGAATGCACGGGCTACGGCAACTTAAAACACCTTGGATTCATTCACCAGACTGTAAATCACAGCATAGAATTCTCGACCGACGATGGCATCAGTGAGAACCAGGCGGAGTCCTTTTTCTCCAGATTCCGGCACATGATTTGGGAGCACCATCGTATTACCCCGCACTACATGATCGACTATGCATGGGAATGCGCGTTCCGCGAAGACATGCGCCGCCACACACTGCGCGAGACCACCGAACTCCTTATACGGCGCGTCTTCTGCGCCGGGCCCTCGGCTGACTGGACGGGGTATTGGCAGGGGAACCATCGACGGGTTGAAAAGATGCTGGATCCTGCAAGTCAAAATCCCGTTCGGGATGCTTATACAGCCAGCGACCCACCTGAACGGGAGTAGCGCGGCCCTTTTTGGTGGTTTTAGGGTCATGCATGCGAACGATATGGCCTTTTCGCGCCCAGCGGTTTAATTGGCGCCGCACTCTGCCCCGATGCTCTCGCATGAGTTCTGGGCTGTCTAGTGTGAGATCCAGATCAAGCGCTGTCGCGATACATAGTTCATCAGTACTCATCTCCGAAGTGGCGTTGCGTAAGTGATGGACAAGAGATTTAGTGAAGATGCCGAAGGCCCATTTCGGGGAGCCCAGGGTTCGTACAGGCCGGATGTCACGGAGTTTAATGTTCGGCGCTAGTCGCTTAATGGCTTGGTCAATGAGCTTGAGATTAGCCTGTGCCTTTTCTGTTTCCAGCTCCAGTTCCTTCAGCTGTTGGACATATGGCCGTAGTCTAGTCACCTGTTCTTTAAGCGCGCTCAGTGTGTACCGTTGATATCCGCGCGCCCGAATTAAACGCGAAAGTTTGTGCGAGATGTAATTTGCCATGCTGCATTATCAGGCCCGCCGTTAATTCAGTCTTGGTCACGTGCTACATCATTCCGCCCCAAAGAAAAGACCCCGCCGTTGGGCGGGGTCCATGTTAGCAAGTTTCGGTCTGTCAGTTTGCCGGAGCGTGCGCCGGCGGATTCACATAGGTATTGAACAGATGCCAGATGCGCCGGTATTCGTCCAGCCAGGAATACGGCGCCTTGAAGTCATGGTGTTCGGTTGGATAGAACATCACGTCGAAGTTCGGATTGCGCAGTTCCTGCAGTTTTTCCACCATATGCACGGTGTCGATGAAAAAGACGTTGTCGTCCTGCATGCCCTGCAGGATCAGCAGGTGATTCTTGAGCTGCCCTGCATAATTGATCGGTGAACTGACGAAATAGGCTTCCGGATCAATATTGGGCCGGTTCAGGATATTGGACGAATAGCCGTCGTTGTAATCGGCCCAGTCACCGACCGGGTGCAGCGCTGCGCCAGCCTGGAACAGGTCGGGCCGGCGGAACATCATCATGTAGGTCATGAAGCCACCGTAGGAACCACCGTACACGCCCATCCGCTTCGCATCGACGTTGTATTTCTGTTGCAACCAGTGCGCGCCATCCTCGACGTCCTCGACTTCGGGATGTCCCATGTGCTGATAGATCGCGGTGCGCCAGTCGCGTCCGTAGCCGGCCGAACCGCGGTAGTCCATGTCCAGTACCACATAACCATGCTGGTTCAGGAAAGTATGGAACATCAGTTCGTGGAAATAATATGACCAGCCGCTGTGTGCATCCTGCAGATAACCGGCGCCGTGGATGAATACCACGGCCGGCCAGGATTGCTTCGGATCGTAATTTTTCGGCAAATACAACCGCGCATAGATCGGTTGTTTAACGTGAGTGGAGGGTACTTCGACGATTTGCGGAACAGTCCAGTCGACTGACGTGAATGCAGTCGATACCCCGTGGGTGACCTGTCTCGCGACACTGCCGGGTTGCGCATCAGTCACATACACTTCCGGGGGACGCGCACTGTCGGAATGATAGAACATCAATTTGCTTTCATCCGGCGACAGGCTGTAATCGTTGCCGCCCTCCTCGATGTCGGACGGCTGCGGGCCGTTGACCCCTCCGAGGTTGGTGATCTGCTGCATCTCGCCATTGCCGGTCGCCACGCGATAGATCTCGT
The DNA here is from genome assembly GCA_050739495.1 of Gammaproteobacteria bacterium. Lineage (GTDB taxonomy): Bacteria > Pseudomonadota > Gammaproteobacteria > Natronospirales > REEB76 > DASSKW01. The sequence goes on from JBOIBL010000002.1 coordinate 6,771, forward strand.
AGGTTCCCGGTGCAGTCTTGTTGGCGATCACGTAGAGGTATTTGTCGTCACGTGTCAGTTCGGGTGCCGAGATCTCGAAATGTCCGTTGGTGAGTTGGTGCGGTCTGCGCTGATCCACCGACTTGAGATACAACTGTGAATAGCCGCTGGTTTCGGACAGGTACCACAAGGTCTTGCCATCATGCAGCCAGCCGAAGTCGTTAAAGCTCCAGTTGATCCAGGCAGGATCGGTGAGACGATCCTGGGTGATGAGCTTCTTGTCAGAAAAATCTACCGTCGTCAGCCAGCGGTCCTTGTTGTCGTTGGCGCGGAACTGCAGGGCGACGTCATTGCCGTTGTCGGTCCATTCCAGTCCCATCACCGACACGGCGCGCACTGCAGGCGCTTTTACGGAAGCCTCGGCGGTATCTTTTGCGATGCCGTGCTGCACATCCCAGGTAACCGCGGATTTGCGCAGTTTCGACAACGGGTCATCCTTGATGCCGGGCAGCTGCGTCAGATCCAGCGGGAAAGAAGTGTGGGTCTGCAGATCCAGCACCAGCACGGATTCCGCAGCTGGCGGATTCTGGCCAACATAGGTATGACGCTTGAGTATCTCGGCGTAACCGGAGCTGGTGATGTAATTCGGCATCATGCCGGGTTCACCCCGGCTGAAATCCTTCGGTTGGGTGATCAGCATCAGCCAGCGCCCATTCGGTGACAGCGAGCTGTAATCGATCTTGATCTTGTCGCCCAGGTACCAGGGCGCAGCGACACGTGTGGCATCGGTCTTTTCGAGTCCGGCCTGTTGGACGCGTTCGGCTTCGGCATTGGTCTGTTGCTTGCTGAGGAACTCGAAGAGGCGAGTCTGTTCGGCTTGCAGATAATCCTGCGGATCTTCAGTCTTGGCGGGATCGTCGCTGAGACGCAGATCGGCTGCCAGCGAAGTCAGGCCGCTGTTCAATTCATACATATAGATAGCGTCGTCCTGGTGCCACTGCACGTGAGCGCCGTCTGCCATGAAGCTGGCTTCGCTCTTGGGTGTGCTGTCACGAGTGATCTGACGCAGACTGCCGGTCAGCAGGTTGCGAACGAATACGTTGTTGTGGCGGATGAATACCTTGTAAGTGTGGGCATGGTTATCATCACCCCCCATCACCGGGATATTGGCGAGCTCGCTATCGGCCACCTTATGCGAGGCACCGGATGCGATGTCCACTGCGTACAGATCGCTCAGTGGACTATTGTCGCGTTGTTGCCGGTAATAGACGGTCTTGCCGTCAAAACCCCAGTAAGCACCTTCCGGAACGTGGCCGATCCAGTCCGGATTCGCCATGATCTGTTCCAGACTGACATCAGTGGAGGCTGGATTTCCCGGAGCAGATTCAGCAAGAACCGCGGGCGCCGCGAGCAGGGCGCCAAGCAGAAGGCAGGTGATGCGCTGGATCATGACAGTTCCTCGGATTGAGTGGAGGGTTTGGTTATACGGCGGCCAGCGCCTGATCGAGGTCGGCGATGAGATCATCGGCATGTTCGAGTCCCACGGAAACCCGGATCAGATTGCGGGGTGTAAGTGTCTCGGGTCCTTCCATGGAAGCACGGTGTTCGATCAGGCTTTCCACACTTCCCAGACTGGTAGCGCGGGTAAAGAGTCTCACGTTCGCGGTAGTCCGCATCGCAGCAGTTTCTCCGCCACGGAGCGTGAAGGATAGCATGGCACCGAAGCCGCGCATCTGCCGGGCAGCCAGCGCGTGCCCCGGATGATCCGGCAATCCGGGGTGGAATACATGTTCAATAGCCGGATGATTCGCAAGGTGCTGCGCGATGCTGACAGCGGTCTGTGATTGGGCGCGAATCCGCACCGGGAGAGTGGCGGCGCCACGCAACAACAACCAGCAATCGAATGGTGAGGGGACTGCGCCACCTTTCGATTGCAACAGTCGCAGGCGGTCCGCCAGTGGATGAGCCTGGTTCGCGATCAGGGCGCCGCCCAGCACATCGCTGTGACCACCGAGATATTTGGTGCTGCTGTGCATCACGAAATCGATGCCATGATCGAACGGCCGCTGCAACACCGGAGTGGCAAAGGTGTTGTCGCAGACGGTGGTTACATGCGCCTGATGCGCGATATCGGCGACCGCAGCAAGGTCGGTGATCTTCAGTAACGGGTTGGATGGCGTCTCGACCCAGATCAGTTTTGTTGTCGGCGTGATTGCCTTGCGCAATGCATCCGGATCCGTGGTATCCACGAAACTGGTTCGTAATTGCCACGGCTGCATCACTTCCCGCAACAGCCTTTGTATACCGTGATAAGCGTCCTGACTGCAGATCACATGCTCTCCGGGTGCGAGTGCCTGAAACAGGGTCATGGCAGCAGCGACCCCGGAAGCGAACGCCAGTGCCTCGCTGCCGCCTTCCAGTGCCGCGAGACAGGTCTCGAGTTGTGCACGGTTGGGATTGGTGACGCGGCTGTAGCTGAAACCGTTCGGATATCCACCGTCGGGAGCACGTTCAAACGTAGTGGACAGATGGATAGGCGGGCTGATGGATGAAGTGGCGGGGTCGGGAACGTGTCCGGCATGGACACTGACAGTCTCGATATGGGCGGAAACGGTTTTTTTCATGGCGGAGCTCCCCGGTCAGCGCTTATAGGATGCCATGAAATGCACTTGGTTCCCTGCTTGCGGAAAACGCCTTGCTGAGCGCATCTGAAGCGGCACGGAGGTTGGCCCGACCGAACTGGACGCTGGGAACGTCCCGACCAATCACTGCTACACTGAATCAAATCCCTGTGGGAGTAGGCCATGTTCGCTCAGATCAATTACCTTGCGGTGGCAGTGGCCGGGTTAGGTGGTTTCATCGTCGGTGCGGTGTGGTATCTGCCGTTCACCTTCGGTCCCTTGTGGTTGAAGGCGAACCCCCACGTGCTGGAAGAACTGGAATCGGGTGGACGGATGCGGCGCTATCTGGTTGCTCTGGTTTCCAGCATCGTGCAGGCGTGGGTGCTGGCATTGTGTCTGAATTATGCGGGACGGGATGCCGGGCTCGGTACGGCTCTGGTCGCGGGTCTGTTGTTGTGGCTGGGTTTTACCGCGGCACCTTCACTGGTCGACATGCTGATTTCACGGCGCCGGTTGAGCGGCTGGCTGGTCGATACCGGTCACCGGCTGCTGGCGACATTGGTGATGGCATTCCTGTTGACGGCGTGGCCATGAATACCGCTTCTCAAGCGTAAGGTAACGCGACCACCTTGTTGCGGCCCTGATTCTTGGCTTCATACACGGCGCGATCCGCAACCTTGAACATGTCTTCAAACTGCACCACCTTGCCAGGCGGTCGCGAAGTGATGCCGATACTGGCCGTGAGCTCGATGCCATCCGGTTTGAGTATCGAGATCGCTTTGCGGATCGATTCGGCGCGTCGCATCGCTTCATCCTTGTCGCAGTGATTCAGAATCAGCACGAATTCCTCACCCCCCAATCGTGCCGCCAAATCGCCTTCGCGCACGATGCGTTTCATCATGTCACCCATCGCCGCCAGTACGTTGTCGCCGATCATGTGGCCGTGGGTATCATTGATTTTTTTGAAATGATCGAGATCGATGACCAGCAGGCTGAGCGGCGCATCCAGTTCGTCTGCTTCCTTGAAGTATTTTGGAGCAAACTCCTTGAGTGAATTGCGATTGTAGAGACCGGTCAACTGATCGCGCATCGCCAGGTTATACAGCTGCCGCGACTGGGATTCGACCTGATCGAACAGCTGCTTGCTGAGGATCAGGTTGCGGACCCGCGCGCGTACTTCTTCCTCGATGGGCGGTTTGGTGACGTAATCGTTCACCCCCAATTTGAACAGCTCGATGCGCCGGGTCGGTTCATCAAGCCCGGACAAGGCCAGGATTGGCACCCGGCGTTTGTCAGAGATGTAATTGCGAACCCGCTGGACCAGCCCGACACCGCTGATGGCGCCTTCCAGCAGGATGTCACTGATGATGAGATCGTAGCTGTTTTGTTCGAAAGCCGCGAGCGCGTCGTCGGCGTTGCGGAAATGATCCACACTCAGCGTCATCTCGTGCAGCATCTTGATCATCACATGCGCGGCGACGTTGCTGTCTTCTATATACAGTACCCGGCCACTGACCTGTTGCCGTTCTTCCGTGAAGAAACGGCTGAGTCTCGCGGTCAATTCCTTGGCATCGGCCTTGCCCTGGATCTCGGTGACGCCGGCCTCGAAGGCTTCCTGCCGCAATTGTTTGTCGTCGGTGGAGCTGACCAGGATGAAAGGGATGTCACGCGACTGGGGGCGGGCACGGATCTGCTGGCATAGCGCGATGCCGTTCATGCCGGGCAGAGAGAGTACCGAGCAGATCAGGTCGATCTGCTGCTCCTGCAACACGTCCAGGGCTTCCTCAGCGCTGGAGGTGGCGAAAGGATGGTGTCCGAGCGCGGCCACCGTCTTTTCGAGCACGGTGCGAAACACTTTCGAATGATCGACAATCAGGATGTTCATGTCCGATTAACCGGCATCTTGCCAAGCGGATCTGGCCGCCAGTAATGGCGGGGGTACTGCGGAGCAAGCGTCGCTCCGCATCCGGGAGCCCGGCCTGGGTGTGGGGCTCGCTGAACAAATTTTACCCTTTATAGCATGCTTCGTGTGACATAAGGCAAGAGCGAATTTCAGGGCATCCAGCTTGTCCAATACAGGATTGATGTTCAATTCCGCTATCGAGCGTGCTAAAACGCCTTGATCCATCTGCGATTTTTCGCTGTCCGAAGGGGGCTCCATGAACAAGAAGGCCGTTTCCGTGATTCTGCTGGTACTGCTGGTCGCGGTCGCCGTCATCGGGTGCTTCTGGCATCCATTCTGGTGGCTGTTCGTGATCGTGGGCGCATTCGCAGCGCTCGCCATCTACGATCTGAGTCAGACCCGGCACACCATCCTGCGCAACTACCCGATCTTCGGCCATCTGCGTTATGCCTTCGAGGATATCCATACCCAGATCCGGCAGTACTTCATCGAAGGCGACATGGAGGGCCTGCCGTTTGCTCGCGAGCAACGCGAGATGGTGTATGAGCGCGCCAAGAACCAGGGGCTGCTGCATCCTTTCGGCACCATCGAAAACGTATATCGCACAGGCTATGAATGGATCAACCATTCCATCACCGCGCTCTGGCCGCAGAAAGAAGAACCGCGTGTGAAAGTGGGCGGCAGCCAGTGCACGAAACCCTATCTGGCATCGCATTTCAATATTTCCGCCATGAGTTTCGGAGCGCTATCGGGTAATGCGATCGAAGCTCTCAACGCCGGCGCAAAGCGCGGTGGGTTTGCGCACGATACCGGCGAAGGCGGCATCAGCCGCTATCACTTGAAACCCGGCGGCGATCTCATCTGGGAACTGGGCACGGGCTATTTCGGTTGTCGCGCCAAGGACGGCAAGTTCGACGCCGTCCAATACCAGGAAAATGCCACTCGCGACAACGTGAAGATGATCGCCATCAAACTGTCGCAAGGCGCGAAACCGGGCGGCGGCGGTATCCTGCCAGCGGCGAAAGTGACGCGTGTTATCGCCGAGGCGCGTGGGGTGCCGATGGGCAAGGATGTGGATTCACCGCCTTACCACAGCGCTTTTTCCACACCGCATGGGATGCTGGAATGGGTGCAGCAATTACGGGAATTGTCTGGTGGCAAACCGGTGGGTTTCAAGCTCTGTCTAGGTCGCCAGGATCAGTTCATGGCCATCATCAAGGCCATGCTGGAAACCAGGATATTGGTGGATTTCATCACTGTCGATGGCGGCGAAGGCGGTACCGGTGCCGCCCCGCAGGAACTGTCGGATTTCATGGGCACCCCGCTGACGGATGCGCTGATCTTCGTGCACAACACCCTGGTGGGGGTCGATCTGCGGCGCGAAATCCGGGTGATGGCCAGCGGCAAGATCATCAGCGGTTTCGATGTGGCGGCCAAGCTCGCCATGGGTGCCGATATGTGCAACTCGGCACGCGGCATGATGTTCGCGCTCGGTTGCATCCAGGCGCGCCGTTGCAACACCAACACCTGCCCTACCGGCGTTGCCACCCAGGATCCATGGCGTGCCCAGGGGCTGGTGGTGACGGATAAAGCCGCACGGGTTGCCAACTACCACCAGAACACAATCCGGCATCTGATGTGGGTGTTGGCTGCTGCGGGATTGAAGCAACCGGGCGAACTCCGGCCGGAGTTGCTGAACCGGCGGGTTTCACTTACGGAGATCAGAAACTACCGCGAACTGTATCCCTACCTTGAACCCGGTGTCCTGCTGAGCGGGCAGGCCCCGGCTTCTTATATGAAGCCCTGGGTGTCGGCGCGCAGCGACAGTTTCGGCTGATGAATCCACTGCCGCGCACAACGTAATGCCGGCATCAGCCTGTCGGGCAGCTTTCCGCGTTTGAATTTTTTCTTATTTATTTATGAATGCGAGCCACGTGTCCGGCATTCTCCAGTGGGCCGGTTTGGCGAATAAACAGCGGAAACTGGCGTAAAACCGGCCACACGCACTTTGCTTCAATGTCGTACATGAGATATGAACAGGTATGAATTCATGCCCGGGTGGCCGCTGACACGAGTTTGGGCCAATATACTCAAGCTCGGATAGTGACAAGACACCAACAATGATCGGTTGAACCCATTCATACCCGAGAATGTCATGGATCATATCCAGGCCAGTACAGACCAGAGATACGCGTTCGGTCCATTCGTGTTCGATCCCGCGAGCGGGGAGTTACGCGAGGACGGCAAAGCGACCCAGTTGCGACCGCAGGTAGCGAAGCTCCTTGAGCTATTGCTGCATAACCCGGACTGTATCGTTTCCCGTGAGGAAATCCGGAATACGCTCTGGGACGAGAAAGTGGTGGTGGAATTCGAGGAAGGAATCAGTGCCTGCGTGCGGCAATTGCGCGTGGCGCTGAGCGATGGTGTTTCCGGCGTCCGTTATGTGCAGACCATCGCGCGACGCGGCTATAAATTCGTTGCTCCGGTGCAGACAGTATCGGCACATGGGCCTGAGCCAATCACTGTACCCGACCAACAACCATCAGTTGCCCGCCATCCGGGCGCACCCGTTAGAGCAGAATCAGGCAACGGTTATCCGAAATCAAGGGTCATCGGGACCATCATGGTATGCGTGGTGGTTCTGGCCGGTGTCGGTATCTACTTCTACATGGGCCATAAAACTGTTCCGGCGACAAACGGCAATACGCCCAGGAAAGCGGTCATCGCGGTGCTGCCGTTCGATAATCTTTCCGGTAATGCCCACAACAGCATCGTCGGCGCATCCATATCCAATGATCTGATCGATCTGCTTGGTCCCATCGCACCGAAACGCATGGGGGTCATCGCTTATACCTCGGTAATGCGATTTGGCAGCAGCAAGCAGAATATCCGCGAGATCGGCCAGGAGCTGGGTGCAGACTATATTCTCGAAGGCTCCGTCACCCAGACTTCTGACACCATGCAGATTTCAGCACGTCTGATCCGCGCTGACAGTCAGAGCTATGTCTGGGGTGATGAATTCGACATGGATGTGCACAACAACGGCAATTCGTATCAGGAAATCGCCATCAGGATCGCGGCGCAAGTGGCGAAACTGCTGGCGCCCGATGCCACAGTCAAACCAAGTGTCTACACACACAGCGGTGCCGCGGCGAGTGCCTATGAAGCCGGTCGGGTCATGGCGGAACAGGGGCAGCGTGACAAGGCCTATCAATCATGTGCCAGAGCCGCCGCGCTGGATCCGGATTTTGCAGTGGCTTATGTGTGTCAGGCAAATCTGTTGTTGACGGACAAGGATACCTCGCCGCAGAAAATCGAACAGGCCCGCAAACTGGTTCGCAGGGCGCTGCATCTGGATGATGGGTTATCCAGTGCGCACAGTCTGCAAGGTGTGCTGGACTTGTCCTATGGTTGGGATCTCGCCGATGCACATGATGAATTCAGAAAAGCCTTGCGGCTGAATCCTGCCGATCCGTTTGCCTGGCAGGGCTATGCTGCCTATCTGGCTGCGATGGGACAAAAAAGACGGATGCGACACGCGCTCGATATCATGCAGAGTCTCGATCCGGCTTCCAACAATGCTGCTTTCGATTCAGCGCTGTTCTATTACGTCGCCGGTGATTATGACGAAGCGGTCAGACATGCGCGCATCAGCGTCAGTTTGAACAATGCAGATGAGATCGCACGGCATCTGTTGCTGTTGAGTCTGTTGGGTAAAGGTGAATATGTCGAAGCATCACGCCAGACCATCGTCGACATGCAATTGTCGGGAGCGAATGCTAATGACATCAACTCGGTTAAATC
>JBOIBL010000003.1:0-3870 GCA_050739495.1 Gammaproteobacteria bacterium
CGACGTCCCGACCCTGGTGGTGAACGGCAAATGGCTGACCGGCCCCGGTTATCATTTGGCGACCCCTCAAGTAATGCCCGCGGTCAGCTGGCTGGTGCAACAGGAACAGGCTGCGCTGTCGAACAGCTCTGCAGAATAAATTTTAATGCTTACCCGGAGAAGCAAGATGCGACACAAGAAGATATTGATTGCTGCATTCACTGCAGTTTGTGCCTGGAGTTTGATTGGCACAGCATTTGCCGAAGGCATGACTTCCTTCAAGGAAGGCGTCAACTATGTCCCGGTATCGCCGGCCCAGCCGACTACTGTCAAACCGGGGCAGATCGAAGTCATCGAGTTCTTCTGGTACGGTTGCCCGCATTGCTTCGCGCTGGAGCCCTATCTGGAAGCCTGGCTGAAACACAAACCGTCCAATGTCGTATTCAAACGCATTCCCGGCGCGTTGCCCGGTTCGGAATGGCTCACCGCTGCACAGGCGTTCTACACCGCACAGGCCCTCGGCCTCGAGCCCAAGATCAACACTCCCTTGTTCGATGCCATCCACATTCATCAGCAATACAAACTGGCCCAGGACAAGGATACGTTACAGACTTTCTTCGTCGGCTACGGCGTGAGCAAGAAAAACTTTGATGCCACCTGGAATTCGTTTTCAGTGCAACTGAAAATGAACCAGGCTGCGGATATCGAACAGCGCTATGGATTGGAAGGCGTGCCCACCGTCATCGTCGATGGCAAGTGGAAGACCGGCGCCGGTTACCAGATGGCCCCATCGGACATCATGAAATGTGTGGAATTCCTGGTGCAAAAAGAAGAAGCCGCCAACGGTAAAAAATAACCGCTGTTTCGAGGCGTCGCCGGTTACAGGACCGGCGGCGGTCCTTTGAGGATGATCTGCCCATTCTGCATAGCCCGAACAAAGCGATCAATCAATTCCACCTTCTGGGCATGCGTCAATTTCACTGCATAGGGCATCAAGTTCACGTTATCCTGCTGCGTCCAGACCCCGGCTGAAATTGCAGTGTCAATCACGCCCATGGCTTGCTCGGCCGCCGCCTGCTGATCGGTAGTGGGCGCCGATTCGGCGGCTGGCGATGACGCAGCTTGAACTGGCTGATGCAACACATTTACCAATGCATCCCGCAACACGTTTTCAACCGCATTTCGCATCGCGGAAGATTGCAGTTCGCTGATGGCATTCCCCATGTCCCGACCGTCGAAAACCGGAGTCACGGCTTGCCGGTCCGATGCGGCAGTCGGCGCCACATCCCGATCAGGTGCAGTCGTGGGTGGCAGGCGGTTCAACAACAAACCAAATCCAAGCACCTGGGAAATCACCAATACCGACAACAATACATAAAACTGGCGGGCAGTCATGCTTACAATCCCCAATTTGAATCCCTGCTGCATTTTAAACCAAACAACCACCGTCCAACTACGGAGCAGCAATACTTGTGCACTGCCCTGGTGAGCTCAATATTTCACGACAACCAGATTATGAGCGGTACATTTTTGTAAATATCGGATATGTCTAATCGCAGTATTTGCATTATTCTATTTCAATATGAAAATCCTTTTCCTGTTAATGCATATAATAATCACCGGCTTCCGATTGCCCTGTTCGAAAAAGGCAACGGACCTAATTGGGGTTATCAGTTAATAACTAGACAGGGGAAATTTTCATGAAAAAGAAATATCTGATTATGCTTGCGGCATTCATGCTTGCCCTTCCGGGTCTGGCGTTTGCCGGCTATACCGTATTGGGGAACGTATATGTCTATAACGGTTCGTCTTATTCCTACATGGATGGATCGATGAACGTGCGTTATAACTCATCTGCTGGCCCTGCCTACATCATGAGTCAGGAATGGTCCGACGGCACGGTTACATTCTATGGACGCGACGCCAGCCAGAACATCTTCTTTTGCTATATTCCCACCACGAGTTCGCTATTCCAGCGCGCTCAACTGGCTCATTACAGCATGAATGCCAGCAGTTACGTATACGTGTACCGTACATCGTCAAGCAACGAATGCACGGCATTCAGTTATACCAGTGCGTCTTATTACTTGAACTAGTGCCATCGTCATCCTGTGAGACCGGTTACTGCGAGTCTCACAGGATGACTGTTTCCGGGGCCACCGCCCCCGTACCTTGCTTGAGCAAGACACCGATTCCCGACCGCTGCGTTTGTGGTTGCGGGCGGGACAAGGCATTCAGGCCGTCCGCCAAAAACCGGTAGCCGACCAAGACGTCAACCGGAACTTGGGTAGGGCGTTCTCAGCTTATCCTCGCCTCAGGGCGAGCCGCCCGCCGCTCAGCAGGAAGCAGGTCGGCCTATGCTGGCGGCAGCCAACAACCTGCTAAACTTGCCGCCCGCCGGCTGGTCCGGTCCGGAATCCAACCCCATGCCGTTCGACAACATCTCCAGCCTCGATAGTGCGGATCGCCTGGAGCGGCACCATATCCATCTGCAACCATGGGATACGGCTCTCCGGCTGGCGATCATAGGTGGACTGCTGGTCGTCACTTACCTGAGTTTGCGTTGGCAGGTGTTCCAGCCGCTGCTGCGCACTGCCCGGGAACATGAATGGACCCGTTTCATCGTGCATCCTGCGATCCTCTGGATGTTCATGGGCATGCTGATGCTGATCTTCCGCACCCTGTTGTGGTTCCGTTACCGGACCCCACCGGCCGCCAGCTTCGGCGAAGCACCGTTACTGACCGTGGTGATCCCCGCTTACAACGAAGGTCCGATGGTCGCGCAATCGATCGACTCCGTGGCGGCCGCGCGCTATCCACGTGAGCGTCTCGAGATCTTCGTGGTGGATGACGGTAGTCGCGACGACACCTGGGAACACATCAGCGCGGCCGCCGAACGTTATCCCGGTTTGGTGACTACCTTGCGTTTCGAAAAGAATCGCGGCAAACGTGCGGCGCTCGAAGCGGGTTTCCGTCATGCCCGTGGTACGGTCGTGGTCACGATCGATTCCGACAGCGTGATCGAGGCCGACACCCTGCTGGCGATGGCCGGGCCATTCCAGGACCCGAAAGTCGGTGCCGTGGCCGGCCGGGTCACCGTTTACAACCGGGACGGCGGGCTGATTCCACGCATGCTGAAAGTGCGCTATGCCCTCAGTTTCGATTATCTGCGCGCGGTGCAGTCGACTTACGGCACCGTCTATTGTTGCCCGGGGGCACTCGCTGGCTACCGCACCAGCGTGGTACGTGAGGTGCTGGAAGACTGGGTGAGACAAACGTTCCTCGGCGCACCCTGCACCTACGGCGAAGATCGCTCCATGACCAATTACATCCTGGCCCGTGGCTATGACACCGTGTACCAGCGTGCTGCGATCGTGCATACCATCGTGCCGATCACCTATATGAAACTGTGCAAGATGTTTCTGCGTTGGGATCGGAGTTACGTGCGCGAAGAAATCCGTTTCGCGAGGATCGTGTGGAAGCGACCGCCCCGCGCCCGCCTGATTGCGGTGGTGGATGCATTGATAAGCAATCTACGCTATCCGATGAGCTGGGCGACACTGGTGTTGCTGGTTTTGCTGATCATCTGGCATCCGATGGTGCTGCCACGCTTTCTGTTTGTCATCGGCGTGATGGCCGCTTTCAACATGCTCTACTATCTGCGCAGCGAACGCTCCTGGGATTTTGTCTACGGTATTTTCTATTCCTACTATTCGGTCTTTGCACTATTCTGGATCATGCCCTACGCGGTGTTTACTGCTCGCGCACGCGGCTGGCTGACTCGCTGACATTAACCGCATTTAAAATATCTTCTCGACCCCGACATACCATTCCCGGCCGTCACCGGGAAAATACCGATAATTGCCGAAACTGTAATCGGCACGCTCAGCA
>JBOIBL010000004.1:0-3413 GCA_050739495.1 Gammaproteobacteria bacterium
AGGAAGGGATCAAAATCCATCAGCATGTTGGTCGGGAACGGGCGGTGCACGATGAAGCCCCCGCCCTCGCGGGTGCGGACGCTGGAAAGCACCCGTTTGACACTGCGAATGCCGGCAGCTTGCGTCCCTTGAGTGGTGGTCATATCGCTATCCTGCCTGTGGGTATGCGGCACTGAATAATGCCCAGAGCGGTGAATTTCAAGTGCCGGGCCTGGCCCGGTTACGCAACAGATTCGCGAGCAACGGTAAAGCCGCGACTTGCAAAACCATTGCGACCGCTACCAGCCATTGCACACCGACCGAATACAATGCACCCAGTAATACGCTGCCAACCAGCCATGCCGCGCCAAACACGGTGTCAAACAAGCCATAGGCTGTGCCACGCAGCGCTTCCGGAGTCAGTGTCGCGACACCGGCGCGCACGATGCTTTCCTGAATTCCCAGTGCAAATCCCCACAAGGCCGCGCCGATCCATATCCACACCGGATGCACGCTGAGAAACAACAACGGCAATGTGGGTAAGGTCACGACCGGCAGCGCGTATAGCACCTTCAAACCATAGCGATCATAAAAATACCCGGAGCTGATCGAACCGATGGCATCGGTCCCCATGGCCACGCCAAACAGTACGGGAATCAATGCCGGTGTCAGACGATGGGTCAGCTCGAGATGAAACGACACCAGAATGAAATGTGAAAACCCCAACACGTTCACTACGGCGAACGCCATATAACGGTAGTAATCGGCATCGAACCCGGCAAACGCCTTATCCCGGACCGGCATGACATCCGGATCGATGGTATGTGCGCGCCACAGGAACAGCAACGCGAACAGTGCGGGGATCAGCAGGACGGCAAAGGCAAGTCGATACTCGGTTGCCTGCAGATGCACGCCGTAATGCATCGCCAGTGCGATCACGCCCGCGACCAGTAACGGGCCGGATACTGCACCGAGCTGGTCGAGAAATTCATGCAGACCGAACGCAAACCCGTGACCCAACTCGCGTCCGGCATGTGACAAGAGTGCATCCTTGGCGGGATTGCGGATACCCTTGCCGATTCGTTCCACAAACACCAGCAGTCCTGCCAGCCAGGCAAACGGCGCCAGGGCTAGCGCAGGTACCGCGAGCATGTTGACGGTGTAACCCACACCCATCACCTGCCAGTTGCGTCGGGTACGGTCCACGTAACGGCCGGCGAATAACCGCACCGCATAGCCGAGGAATTCACCCAGCCCCGCAACCAGACCGGCGAATATTGAACCGGCACCAAGCACGGCAAGGTAAGGACCGATGATGCTGCGGGCGCCTTCATAGGTCATGTCAGCGAACAGACTGACAATCCCGATGCTGACGACAAACCGCAGAGCTTTTTGTCGATTGTTGTTCACGCTGTTATCCGTCGATGATCCAATCACAATCCGGACTGATCAGTTCCGATTTGTTCGCTCACTACCCGGAATGACATTTGATAGGCCACGAAACGATATGTTCGGAAGGCACCAGGTCAGCCAGCGCCGCAAGTGCCGCCTCTACTGTCTTTTCTTCGTCAAAGAACTCGACCACCAGCGGCAAGTGCGCGCTGATGCGCAACAAATCCGCGGAATGCACCATGCCGCCGGCACCAAAGCCCGCGATACCGCGGAACACCGTGACCCCATGCACGCGATGCTTGTCATGCAGGATAGTCATGATCTCGCCCATCAACGCGTGTTTTTTCCCATGATCCGCTTCACTCAGATAGATCCGCACCATCAACATGTCTTTTGCCACGACGCGCACCTCTCCCATTCAGATGTTGCGCGCGATATACGCGCCCAGCAGTGCAGCCAACAATCCGAGAAACACGGACAAGCCCAGATACAGAACCGCGTACCCGGTCTCACGGTCCTCGAATAATAATAGCGATTCCATGGCGAATGTCGAAAAGGTCGTGAAACCACCGAGCCCGCCAGCCAGGATCGCCGTCCGAAGGGTGGGATTCATGGATACCCGCTCGATCGTCACGAAAAACAGGAACCCCATCAGAAAGCAACCCAGCACATTGATGATCAATGTCGCCAGCGGAAAGCTCCGCCCATACAGCACCTGCACCAGTTGGGTTAAACCGTAACGGGCGCAACAACCAGCTGCCCCTCCCAATGCCACTGCCAGATACGTCCACATCGGTAGTCCGCTCCTCAAGATCTTTCAGACCGTACACGCCACGTCAGCACGGACAGTATAGCGGGCAAGGAAGGTAGCAACAGGTATTACCGGTTCAGCTAAATTGCAAGACTTAGGTTGCTGATCGCCGCCGATAAAAAAGCCGCCCGGGTTTACCCGGGCGGCTCTGATTTTGACGATGCTGTTTCTTGTTACCCGCCGAGCGTGAACTCGATGGGAATGGTGAAGTGGAAGGTCTGACCCTGGAATTCCGGCGGTGGTGGCGGGCACTTGGCCCTTGCAACCGCCTGTATACCAGCACGATCCAATGGACGTGAGCCGCTGGATCGCTTGATCTTGACGTTGCTCATGTCGCCATTGAAGTAATCAAACTCCACCGTTACCGTCCCGGTCGTTCCGGAAAGCAGTGCTTCACGCGGATAGGTCTTCCCTGCCTCAATACACGCGTGCAGTTCGCTCTGGAACCTGGCCTGCAAGGTCGCCATATCCGGCGGCGTCTGCTGCGGCACCAATGGTGGTGACGGCGGCGGTGGCGGCACCGCGTTCGGCAACGGAATCGGTGACGGGATCGGCGGTACCTCGTGCAAAGGTTGCTGATCCGGCGGTGGCGGAATCTTCGGCTGCGGCACCTTCGGTGGCGGAGGTGGCGGTGGCGGCGGATTCGGTGGAATCGTCATCAGCTTGGTCGGTGTCGGCGGCGGTGCCGGCACCGGGTGCATCTCTTGCCAGATGAGGATACCGGCCACGGCCACGACGATAAGAATCTCGAGCACCACCGCAGCGGCGAGCGAGGAGCCTTGTCGGGCCGTGAACAGACCCTCGGTGAAAACGTATTTTCTTTTCACTGTTGGGCCTATGAATTAATCGGTGTTTTTGGCGGCGATACCAATCTGGGTCACGCCGGCGTTACGACATGCGTCCATGATGATCACGAGGTCCTGCAAGGAGGCTTCCTTGGCACCCGCAATCGTCACGTTGGCATGGGCCGGATCGCGCCCGAGCAAATAGTTGGTAAGCTGATCGGGAGTCATCTTCTGGTCTTCGACGATGATTTCTCCGTCTGACTGCAAACTGATGATTATCTTCGGACGCTCGATGGTCACGGCGGTGCTGCTGCGTGGCAGCTTGGACGCAATACCGGTGGCCGGGATCATGCGCAGCGTGATCATGACGAAGAACACCAACAGGAAGAACATGATGTCGATCATCGGAATGATCTCGATCCGTCCTTTCTTCGCTTCAAAAAAAC
>JBOIBL010000005.1:0-5202 GCA_050739495.1 Gammaproteobacteria bacterium
ACGACGGGTAAACAGCTCCGGGTCGTTGGCGTGCAGGAAACCGTTTCGAGCAGTGAAAGCGTCACCCAAGGGCGTGATATCGGCGGAAACAGGCGCCAGAATCACTTCTTCCAGTGATTGCAGCAGCATCTCGTTCAGCAGTCCCAGTTCCTTGATGCTGCGATAGTAGTCCTGCATGAATTGTTCTACCGCCAGTCCTTGCGGGTTATTGCGGTACCCGAATTGCTGCGCCAGTTTCATCTGTGCATCGAACAACAGCCGGTCTTCGCGCCGACGATTCAGGATATGCAGTGCAAACCGGATTCGCCACAGAAATGCCTGTCCGTTGGCAAGCGCAAGGTATTCCTGTTCCGTCAGGAACCCATGTTTGACCAAGTCATGCAGTGTCTGTGCACCGAAATGCCGTTTCGCAACCCAGCCGATCATCTGGATATCTCGCAATCCGCCCGGGCCTTCCTTGATGTTTGGCTCCAGGCGGTAAGCAGTGTCGTGATATTTCTGATGGCGTTGTTGTTGCTCCCGGAATTTGGCAGAGAAAAACTCAGCTGATGTCCATGTCGCAGGAGGATCCGTGAACATGCGCATCTGTGCGAAGAGAGTCTGTGGACCACATAGCAGGCGGGATTCCATTAAGCTGGTGGCGGTAGTGATATCTTCAAGCGCAGCAGTTGCACATTCTTCGGGCGTGCGCACGCTGTGACTGGCTTCGAGCCCGACATCCCATAGCAACGCAATGAAGGCTTCGATGGCTGGACGTCGTGAATCGCGTGTGCCTGCACGAACCAGCAGCAGCAAATCGACATCCGAACACGGGTGCAATTCACCACGTCCATAGCCGCCCACCGCGACCAATGCCAGCGTGTTGTCAGCATTTTTAAGATGCAACTGGAATGCTCGTGTCACCAATGCATCCACGAGCGCCGCACGTTCTTTTACCAGTTGCTCGACAGGTGTGCCGGTGTTGAATCGCTCGCGTAATGCCGTATCACCCTGCCGCAATGCTCGGCGCAGCACTCGGGCCGGGTTTTCACCGGCCAGCAGGGCGCGATCAAGCGGAGTGGTATCCAGCGTTGGGGCGGTAGCGGCCGGTGCGGTATTCAAGCGGGTAGGGTCAGATCTCGCCACCGGCACGCGTGGTGAGAATCTCGTGACCGGTTTCAGTTACCAGAATCGTATGTTCCCACTGAGCAGAAAGCGAATGATCCTTGGTCACCACGGTCCAGCCGTCGGGCAGCAGCTTCACATGGCGCTTACCAGCATTCACCATCGGCTCGATGGTGAAGGTCATACCGGGTTTGAGCTCAAGTCCGGTGCCCGGGGTGCCGTAATGCAGCACTTGGGGATCTTCATGGTAGACGCGGCCGATACCGTGCCCGCAATATTCACGGACGATAGAGAAACCGTGGCTCTCGGCGTGTTTCTGGATGGTGTGACCGATGTCGCCCAGACGGATACCGGGTTTCACCATCTCGATGCCGACCAGCATGGCGTCGTGGGTTACCTGGACCAGGCGGCGTGCCAGCACCGAGGGCTCGCCTACGAAGTACATCTTGCTGGTATCGCCGTGGAAGCCATCCTTGATCACGGTGACATCAATGTTGACGATATCGCCGTCCTTCAGTTTCTTCTCGTTCGGGATGCCGTGACAGACGACATGGTTTATCGAGCTGCAGATGGTTTTGGGAAAACCGTTATACCCCACGTTGGCCGGGACTGCCTTCTGGCTCTGGACGATATGGTCGTGACAGATACGATCCAGCTCGTCGGTGGTGATGCCGGGCCTTACATGGTCCCCGATCATGTCCAGTACCTCGGCGGCCAGTCGGCCAGCCTCGCGCATCTTGGCTTGTTCTTCGGGGTTCTTGATAGTGACGGGCATGATTTCGTTTTATCCGGGTAGGGGAGGCGGGAGGGCCGGTGAGGCCGCCGACATTGCTGTTACTGGGCCGTTATGGTATAAAGCGCAGCCTTTTTTGGCAAACCGGCCGTGAAAACGGCTTATTTAACACCACACATACACCGTCACATGTCGCGGGGTGCCCGCCGGTCCGCAAGGGCCAGGGTTGCGACACGGGGTGTATGGAGGCTTAACCCCGGGAACGGTCTCCGTTCCCATCATCAGGAGTATTACTCATGGCGACCCCGTCCATGCGCGAAATGCTGGAAGCTGGCGTGCATTTCGGCCATCAGACCCGTTACTGGAACCCGAAGATGGCCCCGTTCATCTTCGGTGAGCGCAGCCGTATCCATATCATCAACCTGGAACGGACGCTGCCGCTCTATCACGAAGCATTGGAATTCGTTAAGCGTCTCGTCACCGATGGCGGTACTGTATTGTTCGTCGGTACCAAGCGCGCAGCCCGCGATACGGTGGCCGAAGAGGCCAAACGCTGCGGTATGCCGTATGTGAATCAGCGTTGGCTGGGTGGCACACTCACCAACTTCAAGACCGTGCGTCAGTCGATCCGCCGCATGAAGGAACTCGAGCTGCAGTCCGAAGACGGCACCTTCGATCGCCTCGGCAAGAAGGAAGTTATCACGCTGCGCCGCGAGATGGACAAGCTCGAGAAGAGCCTGGGTGGCATCAAGGATATGGGTGGTCTGCCAGACGCGCTGTTTATCATCGACGTCGGCCACGAGAAGATCGCGGTCAGCGAAGCCCGCAAACTGAATATCCCCATCGTCGGCATCGTGGATACCAATAACTCCCCGGACGATGTTGACTACGTCATTCCCGGCAATGACGATGCGATCCGCGCGGTACAACTCTATGCACAGGGTATTGCCGATGCTGTCCTGCTCGGCAAGGAATCGATGCCGCAACTCGCCGGTAACGACGAAGACGAATTCGTGGAACTGGATGAGCATGGCAATCCGAAGCGCGGCCGCAACCGCGGCAAGAAAGCGCCTGTGGCACACAAACCTGCAGCAGGTCGTGGCGCCAAGAAAGCCGCACCGGCGAAATCCGCAGCCAAACCGGTAGCTGCCAAGGTTGAATCTGCAAAGGCTGCGGCCAATGCAGAGTCCGGTGAAGCCGCCAAGCCGGCAGTAACCAAGAAAGCACCTGCGAAGAAGACTGCGACCAAGAAAGCCGCACCGAAAGCGAAAACGGAAGAGTAAGGCGAGAAATCGTCCGGTCTCTGGTCCTGATCTCAAATTCCGCGTATCAAATGTAGCCCCGGCTTACGGGGCTACCGATAACATTTCAGGTTGAAGCATGACAATTACAGCTGCATTAGTGAAAGAACTGCGTGAGCGCACCGGTGCCGGTATGATGGAGTGCAAGAAGGCGCTCACCGAAACCCAGGGCGACATCGACATCGCCATAGAGAACATGCGCAAGGCGGGCCTCGCCAAGGCGGACAAGAAAGCCGGACGCGTCGCCGCCGAAGGTCGGATCGCGATGGAAGTCGCAAACAGTGCTGCCGCCATGGTGGAGATTAACTGCGAGACAGACTTCGTCGCCAACGGCGATGATTTTTCCATATTTGCGGACGGCATCGCAAAGCTGGTACTGGACAACCAGCCGGCAGACGCCGACGCGCTGAACGAATTGACGCTGGCTGACGGCAAGACCGCCGACATCGCGCGTCGCGAACTGGTGGCCAAAGTCGGCGAGAATGTCACGGTGCGCCGTTTCGAACATTACCCGGCCAGTGGTAACACGATCGGTGCCTATGCGCACGGCACCCGGATCGGAGTCCTGGTCGAAATGCAGGGTGGAAACCCCACTCTGGCCAAGGACATTGCCATGCACGTCGCGGCCAGCAAGCCGTTGTGCGTGAAACCGGAAGACGTTTCCGCGGAATTACTGGACAAGGAACGCGAGATTATCCGCGCGCAGTCGGCGGAGAGCGGCAAACCGGCAGCGATCGTCGAGAAGATGGTCGAGGGCAGGATCCGTAAATACCTCGCTGAAGTGACCCTGCTGGGCCAGCCATTCGTGAAGGACCCTGATTTGACGGTCGAAAAGCTGCTTTCACAGGCCGGTGCAACGGTGCTTCGCTTTACCCGCTTCGAAGTGGGTGAGGGCATCGAGAAGAAGAAGGAAGATTTCGCTGCCGAGGTCATGGCCCAGGCCGGCAAAGCCTGAGGGCTGCGGCCCGCGGACGGCGGCAAGTCGTTTACGGTACAATTCGACCAATCCGAGAGCCCCGCTTCGCGGGGCTCTGCATATCACAGTCCGTCAAGCGTGCTTTAATGATGTCGAACCAGACGCCTGCTTACCGACGCATCCTCCTCAAGTTGAGTGGCGAAGCCCTCATGGGCAGTGCCGATTACGGTATCGATCCCGTGGTTATCCGGCGAGTCGGCGAAGAGATACGCGATGTGCGTGATCTCGGGGTCCAGACCGGCGTGGTGATCGGGGGCGGCAACATCTTTCGCGGTGCCGGCCTGGCAGGTTCCGGCATGGACCGGGTGACGGCCGATCACATGGGTATGCTGGCTACGCTGATGAATGCGCTGGCTTTGCAGGATGCCCTGGAGCGGCTCGGTGTCTATGTACGGGTCATGTCCGGCATGAGCGTGAACGCGGTATCGGAGGATTACATCCGCCGTCGCGCAGTGCGCCATCTGGAGAAGGGCCGCGTCTGCATTTTCGCAGCAGGTACCGGTAATCCGTTCTTCACTACCGATACGGCGGCAGCATTGCGTGCCACGGAAGTCGGTGCCGAGCTGCTGCTGAAAGCCACCAAAGTGGATGGTGTGTATTCGGCGGATCCGAAAAAGAATCCCAAGGCAAAACGCTACCCGCATCTCACCTTCGACCAGATACTGAGCGACAAATTGATGGTGATGGATGCGACCGCCATAGTGATGTGTCGCGACAACAACATCCCGTTGCGGGTTTTCGATCTTAATCGTGCCGGCGATTTCATGCGTATCGTACTGGGCGCCAAGGATGTCGGTACGCTGGTAGATAATGGAGACAAACCATGATTGATGAAGTGAAGAAAGATGCAGCTACACGCATGCAGAAAAGTGCCGAGTCGCTCAAGGATGCCCTGTCGAAGTTACGCACCGGCCGTGCTCACACCAGTTTGCTGGATCATATCCGGGTTTCATACTACGGCAATGACGTACCGCTTAATCAGGTGGCGAACGTAGCGACTGCGGATAGCCGCACCCTGACCATCACGCCCTGGGAGAAGCAGATGGTGCAGGTGATCGAGAAAGCAATCATGACTTCCGATCTCGGGC
>JBOIBL010000006.1:0-6504 GCA_050739495.1 Gammaproteobacteria bacterium
GTGCCTTGGCCGTCACGATCGAGAACGTGCCGGAGATGAACCCGGACGCCATGGAACGCCGCTGGCTGTGCGAGGCGGAGATGGTGACGGTATGTGCTCCGTCCCATCCACTCGCTTCGACACCGAGGCCTATCCCCATGGACGAATTTGGCCGACATATTCAGATCGTCGTTACGGATAACCAGCCCGAAGCAGAAAAAACCCAACAGGGAGTTGCCGGCAAGCGCCAGTGGCTGGTCAATGATCTCGGCGCCAAGCGTGATCTTCTCAAGGCCGGTCTCGGCTGGGGACACTTGCCACGGCACCTTGTCGGCGAGGATCTGGCAAGCGGACAGCTCGTCGAACTTGAACGCCGCGCCTGGCACATTGGTCCGCTCACGTTCGTGATCTCGCAGCGCCGGGGTTACGATCTCTCCCCATGCGAGTCGCGGTTGGTCGAGCTCCTTGGCAAACCTCAGCGCATCCCTAAGGAAGCCATGCAGCGCACCGTCTCAGGTAAAGGCGCAAAAGCCTGAAGTGCCGCCGTATTTGAGCAACGCGCGCATTTGCAACATTTCAGTGTAATAGATCCGTGTCCGGTACTTCATTTGCAACACCTCCTTCTGCACGCGCAGAATCTACCGTGTTGCGTCGATCAGTTGAACCCGCAGCCGGATGCAGCACTTCGCTTTGCATCAACTGTAGTCCATGCGAGTTGATCAAGGTTAGGTAGCGGCATTTTTGACCAAAATACGTAACTGTCAGATCCCTGAAATTCGAGACGAGTTTAGTCAAAGGGAAGCGCAGGCAAACAATTATGCAAGCGCCTGCGCTAAAAAACCGTATTCGATCAAAGCGTGATGCAATCGAATTTCAGCTTGGTCGCCACCTCGGCTTCGTATTCGACGTCCTCTCGGGTAAATCCAAACAGGCGCAGGAAGTCCCGTTTGTATCCGGCGTAATCGGTGAGCTCGAAAAGATTCTCGCTGTTCACCTGCGGCCACACAGCCTTGCAGGCTTGCTGTACATCAGAGCGCAGTTCGCGCTCATCGAGCCTGAGATGTCCCTGCGGGTCCGCGACTGGCGGTTGACGATCCGCACGATACAGAAAGTCGCGGAATAACCGGTTCTGTTGTTCGATCGCGTCTTCGTGCAGTCCCTTTTCCTTCATCACCTTGAATACCAGCGAGACATACAGCGGAATAACGGGGATTGCGGCACTGGCCTGGGTGACGATGGACTTCATGACGGCGACGCGCGCGTCCAGTCCCCGCTTGCGTAAATCTGCGGCAGTCGCATCAAGATGCTGCTTGGCGCGGCCAATGGTGCCATTCCAATAGATAGGCCAGGTGACTTCCGGGCCGATGTAACTGAATGCAACGACCTTGGCGTTCCCGGCCAGCACCCCGGCATCGTGCAACGCATCGCTCCAGAGTGCCCAATCCTCACCACCCATGACCTTGACGGTCTCGTCGATCTCCTGTTGCGTCGCAGGTTCGAGCGTGGCATCGACAATTGCGTCCGTGTCGGTATCGATGGTCTTGCCGGTGAAGGTTTCGCCGATCGGTTTTAATGCGGTATGCACCAGCTCGCCGCTGTCCGGCAACCGGCTCGACGGTACGCAGCCCGCTGAAGACGGCGGTTACGACCGGGGTGTGGAGTCGCCAAGCCAACGCCACGTCGGGAGGCGTCTTCCCCAGTTCGTTATACAGCGCCTCGTAGGCTTCCAACTGCAGACGCAGCTTATTGGTCTGCCGTTGCAGGCTTTGGTGTTGCTAACCGCTATCAGCGACATCTCTGGCGATCTGGGTATCGATGGTGCCGAAGTTCACCACGCACGCTCACGTGTTACGACGCACTGCGCCTACCAAGGTTGGTTGGCAGGCCCCACGGTGAACTCGTTGATAGTGGTGTCTTCGGGCTGACCGATTGCGAAAGCCACGACATCAGCGATCCGGTCCGGCGAAATTCCGTATTTGTCATACGTGTTCTGCATCTGATCGAGCGTTTCTTTCTGGCTGATGGTGTTCAGCAGCTCGGTGTTGATCGCGGCAGGATAGATTGTCGCGGTACGGATGTTGGTTCCTTCCATGGCCGACTCCATGCGCAGGACTTCCATGAAGTCGCGGACGAACCACTTCGTTCCTCCGTACACGGCGCCGCCCGGATAGGCTTTGAGCCCGGCAACCGACGAGGTCGTGATGACGTGTCCGGATTTCTGCCCGATGAATGTCGGCAGCACGGCCGCGACGCCATTCAGAACGCCCTTGATGTTCACGTCGATCATCCGGTTCCAGTCATCGGTTTTCAGCACGGAGAGCGGGGAGTTCGGCATAAGGCCAGCATTGAGAAAAATGACGTCGATGCCGCCAAACGTTTCCTTGGCCAGATTTACAATGTCGGCATTGTCGGATGGTTTAGTCACGTCCAGTACCTGGCAGATAGCCTGGCCTCCGTCCCTCGCGATCTCTTCGACGAGCTGTTTCAGCTTATCTCCGCGTCGAGCGCCAAGGACGACCTTGGCGCCCTTGCTCGCTAACAATTTTGCGGTTGCCTCGCCGATGCCGGACGATGCGCCAGTGATAATGACAACTTTGTTTGCAATGGGATCACTCATGTCAATGAGCCCTCAGGTTGGCTTGGAAGAAGGTAGTCAGCTTGTCGAACGGAATCAGTCCGACGCGATCGTAAAGGTCCACATGACCGGCGCCGGGGACGACAACCAGCTCCTTGGGTTCCGCTGCCAGCTTGTAGGCCGTATCGCTGAACTCCCGGGAATGCGCGACCTCACCGGCGATGAACAGCATCGGGCGTGGGGAGATCGTCTGGATGTCGTCGAACGGATAGAAGTTCATGAACTTCACCTCGTTCACGAGCGTGCGGTTCTGGGTTTGCTCCGGCGGAATGCCCTTGGGCACGACTTCGCCGCGCGGGGTGCGGTAGAAGTCGTGGAACTCGCGCGTGATCGGGTCGGCATCCGCTGGCAATTGCTTCGGCAGGTAATTGCGCCAGATCGGCTTGCCGCTCGTGAACTCCTCGTAGCGTTGCGCCGCCGCCTCTTCGATGACTTTTTTCCTCTGCGCCAGCGTTTGCGAGTGTCGGAGTCCGTCACGCGTCACCGCACCCATGTTGTACATGTTGACCGTCGCGATGGCCTTCAGGCGTGGATCGATCTTGGCGGCAGCGATAGCGAAGCTCCCGCTGCCACAAATTCCGATGACACCAATGCGATCCCTGTCCACGAACGGGCGGGTGCCGAGGAAATCCACCGCAGCACTGAAATTTTCGACATAGATCGTTGGTGACACAGCGTTGCGAGGCGCGCCTTCACTCTCACCCCAGAACGACTGATCAAAGGTCAGGGTAACGAACCCCTGTTCGGCCATTTTCTGAGCATACAGATTCGCGCTTTGCTCTTTTACCGCGCCCATCGGAGCCCCGACAACGATCGCGGCATGTTTGACGTTCTTGTCCATGCCTTTGGGCATGAACAGATCTCCCACGACCATCATCTGGTACTGGTTCCTGAAGATCACCTTCTGCATGGTGACCTTGTCGCTCTTGTAGAAGTTATCCGCCCCGTGGGACATGTCCTGGGCCATGGCGGTGAATGACAATGAACTGGCCAGAAGTGCCAGCAATAAAATGAGCTTTTTCATCAGTTGTTCCTCAGTCAAGCAGTCAGTTTTCCGTTACCAGGCGGATCAGGCGGCCTGGGTCCGGTTCGCGCGCGCTGTCAAAAGCGCCAGAAAGGCGGCGGCCAGCAACACGATGGCACTCGCCGCGAAAGCACTCTGGTAGCCGCTCGCATCAAACAGCAGGCCACCGACGGTGGAGCCGAGCGCAATGGAGAGCTGGATCACGGCTACCATCAGGCCGCCGCCCGCTTCGGCGTTTTTCGGCAGAGTTTGGGCGATCCAGCTCCACCAGCCGACAGGGGCCGCGGTAGCCATCAACCCCCATAGGCCCAGCAGTGCTGCGGTCGCGGCCACCCAACCGCCAAAGGCGATCAGCGTCAGCGCGATAACAGCCATCAACAGCGGGATGGCTATCAGGATGCGATACGGCCCCCGCTTCAGAAACAGGCCGATGAGTGCGGTGCCAATGGAGCCCGTGACGCCAACGATCAGCAGAATCAGTGACAGCGTATCGACATCCACCCGCGTGACCGTTTCCAGGAAGGGGCGAACATAGGTAAACAGCACGAACTGCCCCATGAAAAAGACACCGCTACCCGCCATGCCCAGCGCAACGGTTCGGCTTGTCAGTAATTTGAAGACGTTGCCGGAACCCGGCATGCGTGCTTCAGCAGGCAGGGACGGCAGACTGACCCACTGCCAGGCCAGCGCGATCAGGGCCACAGGAACCAGACAAAGGAAAGCACCGTTCCAGCCCATCACCAAGCCGAGATAGCTGCCCAGCGGAGGCGCTATCACGGTGGCCAGCGCGTTGCCGCCATTGAAGATGGCCAAAGCCCGAGGCACCAAGTGAGACGGCACCAACCGCATGGCTGTGGCAGCCGACATGGACCAGAATCCGCCGATGACCATGCCGATGATCGCCCGGCCCACCAGATAGGTCGCATAATTCTGTGCCAACGCGATCACCGTCCCGGAGATGCCCATCAGCCCGGTCAGGCCCAGCAGCAGCGTCTTGCGATTCAGGGTTCCGGCAAGCGCTGAAATCGACAGGCTGGTCAGCACCGCGAAGGCGCCGGAGATGGCAATGCCGTATCCGGCAAGCCCCTCGCTGACATGGAGACTGACGGCCATCGGCGTCAGCAGGCTGACGGGCATGAATTCCGAGGCGATGAGCGCGAAAACACACAGCGTCATCGCAAAAACGCCACCCCAATAAGCGGGCTGCGCTTCGGTCTTTGGTGGGCTGGGAAGAACGTCCGCAGGGACGTCACAGGCTTGCATGGTCATGGAATCCATATCACGGATGGTGGTTCGGCTCTCTTTAGGTTCTGTATTTTCTCGAACAGCGGAGCCCTTGACTAGCTAATTAATACTTAACGAGCATATAAGTTGTACTAATTAATTTTCCGTGCGAGACTGGGCCGTGGCCAGACGCAATCTCAACGATCTCTTGTACTTCGTCACCGTGGCGCGCGAAGGCAGCTTCACGCGTGCTGCTGCCCTGCTTGACGTGACGCAGTCGGCAATCAGCCAGGCCATCAGCGGCTTGGAATCAAGACTCGATATCCGCCTACTCACGCGTACCACCCGCAGCGTGTCACCCACGGTAGCTGGTGAGCGACTTGTCCAGGCCATCGGTCACCGCTTCGACGAGATCGAGGCGGAGCTGGATGAATTAACGGAGCTGCGCGATAAACCGGCCGGTACGGTGCGTATCACATGCGGCGACCATGTGCTGCACACTACGTTGCTGCCGAAAATCACGCCGTTGCTACATGAGTATCCCGACATCAACGTCGAATTCGACGTCAACTATGGCCTGCGAGACATCGTTGCGGACCGCTTCGATGCCGGCGTGCGTATGGGCGACACCATCGACAAGGACATGATTGCCATGCCCATAGGGCCTGAGTTACGCATGGCTGTCGCGGCCTCGCCGGCGTACTTTGCAGCACACCCCAAGCCCAAGAACCCACGAGACCTCCTCAAGCACAGGTGCATCAACCAACGCATGCAGACCGCTGGAGGGCTCTATGTCTGGGAGTTTCAGCGACGTGGGCGTCAGTTGAATGTCCGCGTGGACGGACAGCTCGTTTTCAATACCTCGCCGAACATCGTGGATGCTGCCGTGGCCGGGCTGGGAATCGCATGGCTGCCAGAGGAGGAGTTCGCCCCGCACATCGAGGAAGGCAGACTAATCCGTGTGCTGGAGGAATGGTGCCCTCCATTCCCCGGCTACTACCTTTACTACCCCAACCGGAGGCAGCCATCACCGGCGTTCTCGCTGGTAGTCAAAGCTCTGCGCCATGAAGCTGACCGAGTCAAATCCTCGAAAGCCACGCGGTCCGGTGGCCGTTAAACAAAGTTATGAGCTGACATCTCTTTAAGTCTGACAGCCAATGGTTTGACACAGGTTTGGAGTCTGGAGTCTCCAGAATACACGTCACTCAGTGGATTTTGCTGTTTCATATGCGCTCCTTTTAGTTGTTGTGCGCTTTCATATCAATTCCAACGTCAACTTTTGTCGGATGCAGCACTTCGCTTGGCATCAATTGCAGTCCATGCTAGTTGATCAAGGTTAGGTTAGGTAGCGGGGTTTTTGACCAAAATACGTGACCGTGAGATTCCTGAAATTCGAGACGCTTTCAGTCAAAGGGAAGCGCAGGCAAACAATTATGCAAGCAACTCGCCAAAGACCATCTTCGATCAAATCCCGATGCAATCGAAATCCATCTTGGTTGCCGCCTCGGCTTCGTAATCGACGTCCTGCCGCTCAAAACCGAACAGACGCAGGAAATCCCGTTTGTACCCTGCGTAATCGGTGAGCTCGAAAAGATTCTCGCTGTCCACTTGCGGCCACACAGCCTTGCAGGCTTGCTGTACA
>JBOIBL010000007.1:0-11287 GCA_050739495.1 Gammaproteobacteria bacterium
GCCGTATCGGGCCCACCCTCATGTATTGGCATATACACTCCGGTTTCTCGGCCATTTCTGCCTACCCGGAAACCAAAATCCCTGATTTTTAGAAGCAGCCATATGCCACATGATAAAATGCCGCTCCTCCAAGTCCGGCACTTCACCACGACACCAAGATGCAAGCACTCTCGATCCGCGATCTGACCAAGACCTACAAGAACGGCACCCAGGCACTCAAAGGCATCAGCTTCGATGTCGCCGAAGGCGAGTTCTGCGCCCTGCTCGGCCCCAACGGCGCCGGCAAGACCACCACCATCGGCATCATCACTTCGCTCGTCACCAAGACCAGCGGCAGCGTGGAGGTCTTCGGCCATAACATAGATACTGAGCTGGAGCGCGCCAAATCCTGCATCGGTCTGGTGCCACAGGAAATCAACTTCAACCAGTTCGAGAAGGTCCAGGATATCGTCGTCAACCAGGCGGGTTTCTACGGTATCCCGCGAAAACTCGCGCACGAGCGCGCCGAGAAATACCTGCGCCAACTCTCGCTGTGGGAGAAACGCGACGACATCTCCCGCAGCCTGTCCGGTGGCATGAAACGCCGGCTGATGATCGCGCGCGCCTTGGTGCATGAACCAAGACTGCTGATTCTGGACGAACCGACCGCCGGCGTGGATATAGAGATCCGTCGTTCGATGTGGGAATTTCTGCGTCGTATCAACCGCGAAGGCATCACCATCATCCTCACCACCCATTATCTGGAAGAGGCGGAGAATCTGTGCCGCCGTGTCGGCATCATCGACCACGGCAAGATCATCGAATTCGGTTCGACCCGGGATCTGCTTGCCAAACTGCACACCGAAACGTTCATCCTGAACCTGCGTCAGCCGCTGGCAGCTTTGCCGCCGCTCGACGGATATGCAGTGACGCAGATGGATGACACCACGCTGGAAGTGGAGATCAGTCGTTCCCAGAACGTCAATGGCCTGTTCTCATTACTTACCGACGCAGGCGTGCAGGTCCTCAGCATGCGCAACAAGGCCAACCGGCTCGAAGAACTATTCCTGAGGTTGGTGGAGAAAGAACAATGAGTACTGTAATTAAAGCGTCACGTCTACGGGAAAACCTGATCGGTTTCCAGACTATCGTCAATCGCGAGATCGTGCGGGTGGTGCGCATCTGGATCCAGACGCTGGTGCCGCCGGTGATCCAGATGACGCTGTATTTCATGATCTTCGGTGCGCTGATCGGCAGCCGGGTGGGGCAGATGGGCGGTTACAGTTACATGACCTTCCTGGCGCCCGGGCTTATCATGATGTCGGTCATCAACAATTCCTACACCAATGTGGTGTCGTCGTTCTTCGGTGCCAAGTTCGGTCGTCACATCGAGGAATTGCAGGTCTCACCGTTACCTAACGCCTACATCGTGCTCGGTTACGTGTTCGGTGGCGTGGTACGTGGTCTGGTAGTGGGTATCCTGGTCGCCATCGTCGCGATGCTGTTCACCCATCTGCATGTGGTCCATCTGCTGATCACGTTTTCAGTCGTGATCCTTACTGCCATCGTGTTCGCCCTGGGTGGCTTCATCAACGCGGTATTCGCCAAGAAGTTCGACGACGTGACCATCGTCCCGACGTTCATCCTGACACCGCTTACCTATCTGGGCGGAGTATTCTATTCCATCCATCTGTTGCCGCCGATCTTCCAGAACATCTCGAAGATCAATCCCATCCTCTACATGGTGAACGCATTCCGTTACGGTATCCTCGGCGTATCCGATATCGGAATCGGGACTGCATACAGCATCATCCTGCTGTTCATCGTCGGCCTGTTCGCCTTCAGTCTGTGGCTGCTTAACAAAGGTATCGGCCTGCGCAGCTGAATCAGGACGGTGGCCTGTCTGCCTTTGCCTGTTTACCGGCCCATTCCAGTAATTGCTCACCCAAAGTCGGTTGGTATTCGCCGGGACAAGGCATCAAAAATCCGATCGTCGCCTTGTTGGTCGGCGATGGACTCATCTGGATGGTATGTATACGACCACACTGATTGCCCGATTTGATCACGGTTTCACCGTACTCACTCCGGTAACCCTGATTGTTCAGTAACGCGGTTATCGGTTTGGATGGCTTGTTAAGCCTACGTTGCAGGTTTTGATCCGATGGTGCGGTCTTCGGTAACAAAAATGTCGCGGAATAATTCGATTGCACCGGGATACTCAGATCAAGCGTTTCTTGATGACGCTCGAATG
The DNA here is from genome assembly GCA_050739495.1 of Gammaproteobacteria bacterium. GTDB lineage: Bacteria > Pseudomonadota > Gammaproteobacteria > Natronospirales > REEB76 > DASSKW01. The sequence continues at coordinate 2,231 of JBOIBL010000007.1, forward strand.
GAGCCGTTTTGTTTATAGAGGGTATTGGCGCTGCCGGAATTTTGTGGCTGTGTCGCGTTCGGGTCTGATGTGCGCGTTTCCGCTGTGGCAACGCGGGGTGTAACAGGATCGAAACGGCATCCGGACGCGAGCTGGACAAGTCAGGCTGTCGCAGCAACAGCACGAACCCGCCCAAGGCAAGCAGCGCCGAAACCAGTGCCAACGACAAACTGGCGCGCCGATCTGGCCGCCAGACTTGCGTGCTCCCCAGATATGCGTTCAACGTCGCCCCGCCTTTACGTCCCTGATACGTGGTGAGACTCCGCCTTGAGCTACTGGTTCAGGTCCGGTCTTGCGTGATTCCTGCGTAATACTGTGCCGAGCGCGCTGCGCTGACGCTGTTGTTGAGCGCGATATAGAGAATGATCAGGCTCAAAACGGCAACCGACAACATATCCCAGTAGATATCGAGATATCCCTGTCCACCCATCGAAGTCGGTCCAATCCAGCTCAGCAGCCACATGCCGCCGAAATACGGGATCAGCCACAGCGCATGCTGCCAATCGCGCGCGCCTTCACCGCTGTTGAAGATCAGGTACAGCGCGAGTCCTGCCAGCAGTAACGCGAACAGGAAACTCATCACGTAGAAACCGGCCCAGAACAACACGAAGTTCGATGCGATGAACGCCAGGGGTGCAATGGTCCAGGCACGCCATAACCGGAACGGCCGCTTCACTTCCGGCATCACCCGCCGTAATTGCAGCAGCACGATGCAACCGAGTCCATAGGAAAGCACCGTGGCCGACGACGCATAGTCGACAAGTTTCTGCCACGACGGGAATGGGAAGAAGAACAGCAGCCCGATCAGGAAGCTCACGATCAGCGCCACCCAGGGCACACCGAAGCGATTGATCTTTTGCATCTCGGGAGATGCCAGATTCTCGTCTGATGACGCCATCAACATGCGCGCGGTAGCGGTGGTCCAGATGTAACCGCACGCAGCCGGCGAGATGATTGCATCTGCGAACAACGCATAGGCCCAGAACGAGGCGCCGATGGTGATCGCCAGACCCGCCATCGGTCCGGAGATACCACTGAATGAAAGTCCGCCCCAACCATCGCGCGCGAGCACGTCCGGGGGTACTGCTGCGACGAAAGCATACTGCACCAGTACAAAGATGATGGCGCCGATGATAATGGTGCCGATCACCGCGATCGGAATATTACGCGCCGGATTTGCGGTCTCACCGGCGAGTTGGATCGCCTGCGTGAAACCGAACAACGAGAAGAACACGCCCGCGGTGGAAATCGCGGTGAACATGTTCATCACGTTACCGGTTGCATGCGCCGGTACTGCCAGATTCTCGGGATGATGCGAGAAGATCAGCAACACGATGATGGTGCCGATGGGCGCACACACCTTGATCCATGTGGCGATGGTATTCAGCATCAGGATCAGTCGCAGCACCAGAAAATTCAGCGCGGTGAGCAGGCCCAGCACGATCACCGCAACCACCACGCCATAGCCGGTAAGCAGGCCGGTGGCCGGATGTACCATCCCCGGCAGATAACTGTTGGCATAGGTCACCACTGCCATGGCTTCGACCGGCGCGATCGACACGTAAGCCAGGAACAGGATCCAGCTCCAGATGCGCCCCACCAGCCGTCCATGGGTGATCAGGCTCATATACATGAGCCCGCCACTGCGGGTGAACATCGGTCCCAATTCGGCATAGACCAGCGCGATCAGGCCCACCACCAGGGCGGCGATAGCCCAGGAGCCGATACTGAGCGGACCCGCGTCTTTAGCGGCGTGCATGGGGCCGAACAGCCAGCCGGAGCCGATCATGGAGCTGACACCGGCGAACAGCAGGCCGACCAAGCCAGCGTCTTTGCGCAATTTGCCTTGAGCCACGGGGAATCTCCTGAGAGAGTGGGTTGCGAGAGGCTAGCGGAGGTCCCCCTGCCTTGCAAGCGCAGCGCAGCATCCACAACAACAGGCCGAATCTGGAAACCGAACCATCAGTAACCGGCCACAGGTTCCGTGGCAGCTGACCGTTCAATGGGCTCGCGGATTATCGTCGTTGTTCCACGGGTATTTGTAATAACCTTCCGGTTCTGCAGGAGTGGGGTGAGTTTCCAGCCTCAGCGGTTGATAGCCACTGGTATCGAGGGCCATGTTGGACAGTGCTGATAAAGCGCTCGCCGAGCCGTTGAAAGCCGCATCCGCCAGCGCATCGAATGGCTTGAACACTGCATATTGCTTTTGCCGCAATGAGACATTGCGCGCCGGCGTGGCGTGATCCGCAGTGACCTCGCAACCGCCAACAGTCGTCGAATGCACCATGAAGAAGTACCGGTTATGTACCTGCGTGTTGTTATAGATGTCGATCGCCATCCTGTGGTCATTGGTATTATCCTGGTCGTAGACTTCGATCAGTTGCAATACATCCGACGGAAACTGCTGCAGTTGCCCGTTGCTGATCCGGTACGAATACCAGGGCGCCAGTTCCATCATGAATGCTCCTTGTTTCCCCCAACCGTGCTGCACGATACCTTGATACGCCATCTCGGGCGTCGCGCCGCCACCGAATGAATGGCCCACGAATCCGACCCGGCTCAGATCCATGCGATCTGGAAATTGACCGGCAGCTGCCTGAAATCCCTGCCAGAGACTCGAATAACGCCCTTCGTTGCTGGTAAATGCTTCTGGATAGCTGGAAAACACCACGATATAGCCGCGACTGACCATATGCTTGATCAGATCGGCGTACGTGTCCCACTTGCCCGGACCAAAGCCGTGCGAGAAAAATATCACCGGCCGTTTGCCGTTCGCCCCTACCGGGAAAAATACCTGTACGGGTTTGCGGCTGAAGCCGGGGGTTTTGATGGTCTGGATGTCTGGTGTATACGATCCATCGACACCATACCCTGAAGTGATCGCGGGTATCTGTTGATCGCAATCCGATTTCCGATGGCGATGGAAAAACCGTCCCGCTTGTGCCGTGCTGGCCAGACCCGATAACAACATCACTGCTACCAACAAACCAACCCGTTGTGTGGATTTCATAACAGATATTCCGATTTTGAGAACTGCACGATCAGTTAACCTGTTTGGATGCTTTACTGTGCGCCGCCGGTACCATTCGCCAGCGCACCATCCTTGTCGCCTATTTCCCAATAGAATGGCGTCAACGATGTGCACTGCGCATTATTGGCCGCCGTGGTTTCAGCAGCTTGTATCTGTTGTTGATTCGTGGAAGTGCCACTGCCCGAGTTGTTACCTGAACTCGAACCTGAATCACTGCCTTTGCCGCAGGCGGTGAACAACAGCACAGCGCAGACTGCGACAACGAGCCGCCACATACGACAGGAAAACATCAGCAAATCCCCCGATCCTGATACTTATGCTCAGTAAACGCGCATGCCCATAACACGCGCTTCTGTCTCAACGCAGCCGGTAATTTCCGGTTGACCTCGCCGTACCGGTTAATGTGGTTTTGGGTCGTGAGCCACGAAGTAATCAGGATCGGCCAATAGTGCCTGCGTCTCCGGATGCCTGCGCATATATACAGCCACGAACGGACACACCGGAATGATTTTTTCGCCTTTGGCGCGAATCAACTCGAGTATGCCTTCGACGAGTGCGGTACCGAGCCCTTTGCCCGATGCTTCCGGTGGTACCCGTGTATGCACGACCGTGACCACCCCGGCGTCACGGGTATAAGTCGAATAGGCGGTGACCCCATCACTCTCCAGCTCGAAACGCTGCAGTTCTGAGTTATCGTGCACAACATTCAAATTGTCTTCACTCATCTCAATAATCCGTCGATCCATCCTGTTCCTCATACGGGAACTTGAGATGCCCGAAGCGCACCACGAATACCGCCAATGCCAGGATCAGGATGGCGCCGGTAATATACAAGGCATGCAGGTTGTGTGCGTCATCAGTATCGAGGATCAAAAACCGCGCCAACGCCACCATGGCGATATAGAGTGGTATGCGCACCGGCAATTTACCCAAGCGCCAGTAATACTCGACCATGGTGATGACTTCCAGGAAGATGAACAGCAGCAGGAGATCGGACAGCTCTACCTTGCGCACTTCAATCATGTGCCAGAATTCCTGGCCGATGGCCACGGCAGTGGCGATGAGGATCAAAAACAGACCCAGATCCTCGATCACGGCAATGGCCTGTCGGCCGGTCTTGCGGACAGCATCTCGATGCAACATGGTGGCGATTCCGGTGTGGTCCCATTGTCAAGCATAGCCCATCCATGTGACAGTGAAACGTTTTCTTCGCTGACACGTTATTGACTGATATGACGCAACGACACGGGGCGGGGCAAATGCTCAGCAAAGCCATGAAAATCGGCTGGCGCTTGCCGAGCGTGGCGCTACTGGGTCTGGTATTAATGCGCCCGACCGTAAGTGCTGCGGACCCGCTGGTAAAGCTCCCATTCGGCGGCCGGAATCGTAGCTACCAGATACACGTTCCACCGAACCTGTCCGGAGCCGTCCCCTTGGTGGTGGTGTTGCATGGTGGCGGTGGCAGCGCTACTTCGACCGTCAAGATGACCGGTTTCGACGCTGAGGCCGATCGGGCCGGATTCATCGCGGTTTATCCCAATGGCACTGACCATACCCGGCCGCTGCTGAACCTGGCGGGGAAACCCGGTTTTCTGACCTGGAACGCGGGCACGTGTTGCGGTTACGCGCTGGAAAACCATGTGGATGATGTGGGTTTCATCCGTGCCGTGGTCAGACAAATAGAAAACAAATACCCGATCGATGCCAAACGCATTTATGCCACCGGCATTTCCAACGGCGGAATGATGGCATACACCCTCGCGTGTAAAGCCAGTGATCTGTTTGCTGCAGTCGGTATCGTTTCGGGAATCATCACTGATCCTGCGTGCCACCCCGCGCAACCGGTATCGGTGATCCACTTCCATGGCAGCGCAGATCGGAACGTGCCGATCAACGGTGGTATAGGGAAAAAAGCCTTTATCAAAGATAACCGGCCGCCGGTAAAAGGCAGCATCGATTTCTGGGTCAGGGCGGATGGTTGCAATATCACGCTGCAGGAATCACATGAACCAAGCCTGGACATCAAATCCTACACAGGATGTCGCAACCGCACGGCGGTGATTTATTACGTGATCGAAAACGGTGGCCATTCGTGGCCGGGCGGTGACCGCATCAGCAAGCTGCTGGATGCGCCCAGCCAGGCAGTCAATGCTACTGAAGTCATGTGGCAATTTTTTGTGGCCCATCCAAAACCATAGTTGCCTTGCGACTGAAACCGGCGAACCGCAACACCAACAACACCGCCGCAACAGTAAGTCCGCCGATGAAGCCGGCCCAGATCATCTGCGGGCCGAGATGCAGCGGGATACCGAAGATCCAGGCCAGCGGGAATCCTACACACCAGTAGGCGATAACGGTGATGATCATGGGGATGCGGGTGTCCTTGTAACCACGAAGCGCGCCCGCAGCGCTGGTCTGCAGGCCGTCCGATATCTGGAAGATGGCACCCATATACAAGAGTCCGATGGCGATATGCGCGACCCCGGGATCGCGGGTGTAGACGCCGACAATGAAATGCGGAAACAACAGCATGCTGAGCGCCGATAGCACCTCGAACGCCGCGCACAACGCGATCCCGGTCCAACCTGCCACCCGTGCGGCGGCGGCATCGCCGCGACCCATCGCCTGTCCCACGCGTACCGAGATCGCGAGCGCGATGCTCATCGGCACCATGAACACGAACGACGCGTAGTTCATCGCGATCTGATGTGCTGCCACGATGTCGGCACCCAGGGTGCCCATCATCAGACCCACACCCGCGAACAAAGATGACTCCATGAAGATGCCGATGCCAATCGGCACACCCAGCCAGATCAGTTCACGCTGCGGCTGCCATTGCGGCCATTCGAAACGCGTGAAGATTTCCAGTGGCTGATACAGGCTGCGGCGATACATGTAGATCAACAATGCGACGCACATCAACCATTGGGTGGTGGCGGTGGCATAGCCACAACCTCTCGCGCCCATCGCCGGCAACCCGAGCTTGCCGTACATGAACACGTAATCCAGCACGATGTTGATCAGCAGACCGCTGCATGCGATGGTCAGCATCGGACGGGTGTGGCCGATACCTTCGCTGGTGAAACGCAAACTCTGATAGAGACACACCCCCGGCATACCCCATGCCAGCGCATCGAGGTACGCACCAGCATTCGGAATGATATCGGCTTCGATATGGATCGCCCGCATGAACGGTGTCATGTTGCGTAACAAGAGAAACCCGCCCCAGCCCAATACCTGAGACAACCAGGCCATCTGCCGCACATAGTGACCGATCTCGCGCGACTTGCCAGCGCCATACAGATGCGCGGTGGTGGGCGACTGTGCCATCAATACACCCAGTGACAGCAGGAACACCGGCGCCCAGATGTTGGCGCCGACTGCGACAGCGGCCAGGGTATGTGCGCCAAGCAGGCCGGACATGATGGTATCGGTAAGCCCCATGCCCACCAGCGCCAGGTTATGGATCACCAATGGCCCACCGATGGCAAGCAGGGCGATTGTTTCGCGGCGCGCAACGGACTGCAGCGGGCTTGGAGGCGGAGGCTTGATGCCCATGCGGCGTACACTGAATATGGAGCGACAGGAAAAGCATCATAGCAAGTTCACGTCGCACTGGCGGCTGTGGCATGATGTTATGCCCGGCCGTCGGCCGCTGCCTGATTTTCCAGTTCGGAGGCTCGTCATGTCCCAGACCATCCGTCGCGTTGCCATCGTCGGCAGCATGCGTATCCCTTTCTGCCGAATCTTCACTAACTATGCCGAAGTCGGGAACCTGGAGATGCTCTCCGCCGCTGTCAAAGCGCTGGTGGAGAAATACAATCTCAAGAACGAGATCCTGGGCGACGTGGTAGCCGGTGCCGTCATGAAGCATTCGCGCGACTGGAGCATGACGCGCGAAGCGGTATTAAGTAGTGGCCTGGACGTACACACCCCCGCGCACAACTCCGACCGCGCCTGCGGTACATCGCTTAGCACAGTCGTGGAAGTGGCCGCGCGCATCGCTATCGGCGAGATTGACAGCGGCATCGGTGCCGGTGTCGACACCGCCAGCGACGTGCCGATCGTGTTCGGCCGACACTTCCAGCAGATTCTGCTCAAGAGCAGCCGTGGACGCAGTCTGGGCCAGCGCCTCAAACCGTGGCTGGGCTGGCGACCCAGCGATCTCAAACCGCACCTGCCGAGCGTGACCGAATCCCGCACCGGTCTCAACATGGGGCAATCCTGTGAACTCATGGCCAAGGAGTGGAAAGTCACGCAGCAGGAACAGGACGAATTGGCGTACCAGAGTCACACGAAAGGCGCCGCCGCCTGGAAGGAAGGTTTCTACAGCGATCTGGTGACTCCATTCGCCGGCGCGACCATCGACAATAACCTGCGCCCTGATACAACTATCGAGAAACTCGCCAAGCTGAAACCGGTGTTCGATCGCAGCACCGCTGGCACGCTCACCGCCGGTAATTCCACGCCGCTCACCGACGGTGCATCCGCAGTGCTGCTGGCCTCGGAAGAATGGGCGAAGGCACACGGGTTACCCGTATTGGCTTACCTCACCCACTCGGCAGTGGCGGCAGTGGATTTCGCCGGCTTGCAAGGTCCGCGTGAGGGTTTGTTGATGGCACCGACCTATGCCGTACCGAAGATGCTGGATAGCGCCGGATTGAAACTACAGGATTTCGATTTCTACGAAATCCACGAGGCATTCGCGGCGCAGGTATTGTGTACGCTGAAGGCCTGGGAATCGCCTGAATACTGCCGTACCAAGCTGGGTCGGGATGCCCCGCTGGGGAGCATCGACCGCAGCAAGCTCAATGTCAAAGGCGGCAGTGTTGCACTCGGTCATCCGTTCGGCGCCACCGGCGGTCGGATCATCGGTGGGCTGGCCAAGCTTCTGGCCGAGAAAGGCTCGGGCCGCGGTCTGATTTCGATCTGTACCGGTGGTGGCATGGGTGTAACTGCCATCCTGGAACGTTAAGGATCCATTGCTTGATGTAAAAACCCGCTGCGGATTACATCGCAGCGGGTTTTTATTGCGCGAGACTCTGTCGTTTAAACGTCAGAGGTGCAATTCGGGCAGCGCGTAGCCTTGATATTGATGCTCGAAAAACAACGTGGACATTCCCTGGTACTCGGTGCTGCCTGGGCTTCGTTTTTTCTGAATCGCTTCTGTGCGTTCTGCATCGCGCTGATCAGCATGAAAACTGAAAATGCCACGATGATGAAACTGATCACGGTGTTGATGAATAGTCCGTAATTCAAGGTCACCGCACCGGCTGCGTGTGCCTGTGCGATAGTCGTATACGGGCCGGCTTCCTTTGCGCCTTGCTTGAGCACCACGAACAGATTGGAAAAATCCACGTTGCCAAGCAGCAAGCCGATCGGTGGCATGATCACGTCATCCACCAGGGATTTGACGATGGTGCCAAACGCCGCACCGATAATGATGCCGACGGCCATATCCATGACGTTGCCGCGCATGGCGAAATCGCGAAAGTTCCTGAACATCGACATGGCTCGCTCCTGGCAAAATTCATGTGTCTCAGACGAACAGCGTCCGCACCCTGTACAAAACTATAGACACAAACCGATTCGGCGAATAGCGCATGACGTGTCATAATCTGAACATCTCTTCAGCTGAAATACGGCCTGCCGATGTCTGACGTTGCAGAAAGCCCGGTCGCTACCGAGAGCCCGCATCTGGGCGTCCTGCTCGTCAACCTCGGCACTCCAGATGCCCCTACTCCGCAAGCGTTGCGCCGCTACCTGGCGGAATTCCTCTCGGACCCGGACGTGGTCACCCTGCCGCGATTATTGTGGCGGCCAATCCTGTACGGCCTGGTGCTGCCATTCCGGCCTGCCAGATCCGCAAAAGCCTATCAACGCATCTGGACCGCTCAGGGTTCGCCGCTGCTCCACGAAACCCGGGCCATCGCGATTGCGCTCGAAGCGGAACTGGAATCGCAACTGAAGATGCCTGTGACCGTGAC
>JBOIBL010000008.1:0-2957 GCA_050739495.1 Gammaproteobacteria bacterium
GCTTGTAACTGATTATTCAGCGCCGTGATGGCGAGATTGTAATATTCCGTACTGGTCAGATCGCCACGCAAATAGGCTGCATGCGCAGCTTGCACGGTATCCCGGGTTTGCGGCAAATCCGTCTGCAGACGCATCAGCTGAGCATCAACCAGCTTGAAATCGGCCGCGAGCGTATGGACCTGACTGTTAGCCTCGTCCAGCCGTTGCTGGTATTCCTGCCAGACTGCATCGCGCCCTGCATCCGCCGCATGCACCGAAGCCGGGCCACCGGCGATGAATGGAAACGTGATACCGATGCTGATACCGCTGGTCTTGATATTACTGGTGTCACTGGCGCGATTGATGCCGAGATTGATGGCCGGAAACTGCGCCATGACTGCCCGGCGCACTTCTTCATCTGCACTCCGATACGCATATTGCAAACCGATCAGATCCGGACGTCGTTCGGGCAGGACTTTGAGTGCAGAATCGATTTCCTGGTCCGATGGAATTGACGAACTATCTGAATCAGCAACCAGCTCCAACTTTACATCGGGCGCCAGCCCCAGCATCTGATTGAGTGTAAAACGCGCATCGCTGGCGTCACGTTCGATTGTGCTAACGCGTGCATCGACATCCTGTATGGCGGCCAGCTCCAGGCCCAGTGTGTCGTAGCCGATGTCGCCTTGCTGCAAGGCTTGCTTCAAATCCTGATAGCGTCCATCCAGCGCCTGCCGCAACTGCTTCAACAAGGCCAGTTTGTGCTGATCGTGAAGGACCTGCACAAATAACATGCGCGCCTGCTGGGCGGTCTGCCATTCCGCCCACAACACATCGAGATCCGTTTGTTTTGCGGTGGCGCGTGCGGCCGCCTTTTCGTAATGGCTCGCGACCAGCGCATTGATGTCATAGGCCAGACCAACGCTACGGCCGGTCACCAGGCCCGTGGTATCTCCGGTCGGCTGGTCGCGGCTGTATGAAAGTTGCGGTCCGGGTAACAGCCCGGCGGCGAAAGCCTGTGCCGACGCAGCATGCTCACGCGCACGCAAAGTTTTAAGCGCGGGGTCGTTCAAAACCGCAAGGATCGCGACGTCGGTCATGTCCAGGCCGTGACGTGCATCGAATGGATGTGGCGTGAGTCCAGGCAGATGCAGGGTCTTCACCTTTATCTGCGGAGCCGGCAGCCGGGCATGTGTATCCGGCCCCACGGGTAACGCGCGCGCATGGTAGGCCGCGCAGCCCGTGAGGAGGCTGCCCGCCATCAAACCTGCCATCAGCCATTTTAAATAATGCACCGGGAATCCCTGGAACTTCGAACCGGATAGATTGGGAATTGTACGGTCTGGGGCCTTACACGCGGCTTGCGCAAGCATTAATACTTGTTAATCCGGGCTCCGGGAAATGGCGCAGTTGATGGTATTTCCCTATGCTGTGCGGCATGCATATTCTCATCATCGAGGACGACGCGGAGACCGCTGAATATCTGGTGCGAGGCCTGCAGGAAAGCGGCCACGTCACGGAGCATGCGGCTGATGGCAACGCCGGTCTGGAACGGGCGCGCCAGCATCGCTATGACGCATGGATCATAGATCGCATGTTGCCTGGACTGGATGGCCTCGCCCTGTTGACCCAGTTGCGCGCTGACGGCAACACCACCCCGGCTTTGTTCCTCACGGCGCTTGCCGACGTCGATGATCGCGTTTCAGGGCTGCAATCTGGTGCCGATGATTATCTTGCCAAACCGTTTGCCTTCACCGAGTTGCTGGCACGTCTGGATGCCATTGTCCGGCGGCGTAATGCCCCAGCGACTGATACCTTGTTGCGTGTCGCTGATCTGGAACTGGATCGTCTGCAACGGCGCGTGACCCGGGCCGGCCGGAATATCACCCTGCAAGCACGCGAGTTCCGGCTGCTCGAATACCTCATGCAACATGCCGGTCAGGTGGTGACGCGAACCATGCTGCTGGAACAGGTATGGGGCTATCACTTCGATCCCCAGACCAACGTAATCGATGTGCACATCAGTCGCCTGCGTGCCAAGCTGGAACACGATTCCGAACATCCTCTGCTGCATACCATCCGCGGCGCCGGGTACTGTCTGCGTGAGCCGGATTAAACTTTCACGTACCAGTGCATTCCGGCTATCGATGCTTTATGCCGGGCTATTCTGTCTGCTTACCGTCTGCTGTCTCGGATTGGTCTACTGGGGAACATTGACAGCGATCCGGACCCAGATCGACGCGGGGCTGCGCGCTGAGACGGATGCGTTGCTGCGTCTGTATCAGGTCAAGGGCGCCGATGCTTTGCAGCAGTCGATCGACGCGCGCAGCACGCCCGCCAGCCTGGCACAAAGCGACACCGGCGATTCGGGGCCGCGTCAGTATCTGCTCATCGATGCTGGCGGCAAGAAGCTCGCCGGCACGCTCAGCACCTGGCCAGGTGCTGCCGGTTCGGGAGACAGCTGGATGACGCTGCACATGACAGCCCGTGATCACGAACCGGGGCTTGATTCCGCGCGTCGATACCGTCTGCGCGCACATATTCTGCTGTTGCCGGACAGGGAACGACTGCTGGTCGGGCAATCACTCAACGAAACCGATGAGTTACGTGACCAGATACTGACTCTGATGCTGGTCATCGCGGTCCTGATACTCGGTGCGGGTCTCGGCGGTGGCTGGTGGGTAGGACGCAGCGTGGTGCGTCGGCTGGAACAGGTAACCAGCGCAGCAGATCGCATAATGGCCGGTGACCTGACCCAGCGCATACCGGAAACCGCGCACCGTGATGACGAATTCATGCTACTTGCTCACAAACTCAACGCGATGCTGGAACGCATCGAACAGTTGATGCGCAATACTCGCGAAGTTACCGAGAATGTTGCACACGACCTGCGCAGCCCGCTTACCCGCTTGCGTGGTTCGGCCGAGATGGCGTTGCTGAAGGGTGATTCGGAGCGCCAACACGATGCCTTGCGCAAG
>JBOIBL010000009.1:0-23676 GCA_050739495.1 Gammaproteobacteria bacterium
ATCCTGTACACACGCGAAGCCATCCAGCAAGCCGAAGACGCAGGACTGGATCTCGTGGAAGTGTCACCCACGGCGGAACCGCCGGTGTGCCGGATCATGGATTTTGGCAAGTATCTTTTCGAGCAGAACAAGAAACAGCAGTCCGCACGCAAGAAACAGAAACAGATTCAGGTCAAGGAAGTGAAATTTCGCCCGACCACGGATGAGGGCGATTACCAGATCAAGCTTCGCAATCTGACACGCTTCTTGTCAGAAGGCGACAAGGCCAAGGTAACGATACGTTTCCGCGGCCGGGAGATGCTGCATCAGGAGCTGGGCGCCGAGCTCATCGATCGTATCAAGAACGATCTCGGCGAACTGGCACTGGTGGAGCAGTATCCGAAGCTCGAAGGCAGACAACTGATCATGGTGGTCTCGCCGAAGAAGAAGTAAACCGTCTGCATCTGAGACGGGTGAAGCAACTAAAAGCGGAATACTTGATGTTCCGCCGTCTGGCAATCAGATAAACGCCGCATGAGCGGGGCCAGACTCATGAAAAACGCAACACTGGAGTTAGAGTAATGCCCAAGATCAAGACCAACCGCGCCGCCGCGAAACGCTTTCGCGTTACCGGTAGCGGTAAATACAAGCGTGGCAATTCGCACAAGCGCCACATCCTCACCAAGAAGAGTTCCAAGCGCAAGCGTCAGCTCCGCGGCGGCGATATGGTGGTCGCACAGGACCACGGCCGCGTGAAGAAGATGTTGCCTTGGTCATAACGGGAGGATACAGAAATGGCACGCGTTAAACGTTCCGTGGCGGGTCGCGCCCGTCACAAGAAAATCATTGCCAAGGCCAAGGGTTACTACAACGGCCGCCGCAAGAATTTCAGGACCGCCAATCAGGCGGTGATGAAGGCTGGGCAGTATGCATTCCGCGATCGCCGCGCCAAGAAGCGTGAGTTCCGCGCCCTGTGGGTCGCGCGTATCAATGCTGCGGCACGCCTGAACGGCATGTCCTACAGCCGGTTCATGAACGGGCTGAAGAAGGCGCAGATCGAACTCGACCGCAAGGTCCTGGCGGATATCGCCGTGTTCGATCAGGCCGGATTCTCCTCGCTCGTCGAGAAAGCCAAAGCCAGCCTGGCAGCATAACCGGCGCGGTGAACGCACCGCGATCCTGAAGGCAATCGAGTGAGGGGAAAGGCCGCAAGACCTTTCCCCTTTCTTGTTCCGGGACCCGTTGTGGGGCATCGTCGGCAGGAAGGCAGGTAGAATCAAACCCGCAGCATGTAATCGGGGAACGACGTGCAGGATCTGCAAAAACTCGAACAACAGGCCAAGTCCGAGATCGGCGCCAGCGACACGCTCGCGGCGCTGGATGAAGTACGTGTCCGCTACCTCGGCAAGAAGGGGGTTATCACCGAACGTCTGAAAGCACTGGGTGAGTTGCCTGCCGCGCAACGCAAGGAAGCCGGACAGCAGGTGAATCTGGTCAAGCAAACGATCGCCGCAGCGCTGGAATCCCGTAAGCAGGCATTGCAGCAGGCGCAACTGGACAGTCAACTTGCCAGCCAGACAGTAGACGTCACCTTGCCGGGGCGTGGTGAGATGCGTGGCGGTCTGCATCCGGTGACGCGTCTGCTGGAACGAATCGAGCAGTTGTTCGTGAACGTCGGGTTTCGAGTCGCTACCGGGCCCGAGATAGAAGATGAATTCCATAACTTCGATGCCCTGAATTTTCAGGCTAATCACCCGGCCCGCGCCGAGATGGATACGTTCTACCTCCGCGACAGCAGATTGCTGCTGCGTACGCACACCTCACCAGTGCAGATACGCGCCATGCAGGAGCAGGGCGCGCCGATCCGTGTCATCGCCCCGGGACGCGTCTACCGCTGTGACTCCGATCTGACCCATACGCCGATGTTCCATCAGGTCGAAGGCCTGCTGGTGGATGAGAACGTGAGCATGGCGCACCTGCGCGGCATCCTTACCACGTTTTTCAGTAACTTCTTCGAGAAGGAACTGGCGATCCGTTTCCGCCCGTCGTTTTTCCCGTTCGTGGAACCGGGTGCCGAGGTGGATGTGCAATGCGTGTTCTGTAACGGCGAAGGTTGCAGGGTCTGCAAGCACACAACCTGGCTGGAAGTGGCGGGCTGTGGGATGGTGCATCCCAATGTACTGCGTGCGGTCGGCATCGACCCGGAACGTTACAGCGGCTATGCGTTCGGGATGGGGGTCGAAAGGCTCGGCATGCTGCGCTACGGGATCAATGACATCCGCATGAATTACGAAAACGACCTGCGCTTCCTGCAGCAGTTCCAATGAGCGCCGGAATCAACGCATGAAAATCAGTCTCGATTGGTTACGGGAATTTGTCGATTTCAAGCTGACAGCAGCGCAGCTTGCGGAGCATCTTACCCTGGCGGGACTCGAGGTGAGTTCGATAGAAGCGGTACACCCCGGGTTCCAGAATGTAGTGGTTGCCGAGGTCAGGGAACTTGCCCCGCATCCGGATGCAGACAAGCTGCGTGTGTGTCAGGTGGATACGGGTTCTGGTGCAGCATCGAAGATTGTCTGTGGCGCGCCGAATGTGCGGGCCGGGATGAAAGTTGCATTGATAAAGATTGGTGGACGATTGCCGGATGGCAGTGCCATCAAACGCGCGAAACTGCGTGGTGTCGAATCGGAAGGGATGTTATGTTCGGCGCGCGAATTGGGTTTGAGTGCTGATGCCAGCGGATTGCTGGAACTGCCGGCCGATGCGCCGGTAGGTACCGCGCTCGATGCCTATCTGGAACTTGACGACACCGTGCTTGAAGTCGAACTGACGCCGAATCGCGGCGATTGCCTGAGTATGCAGGGGATTGCACGTGACGTCAGTGCGATTCTCGATGTCGAGCTTGCATCGCCGGATGACGTTGCTGTCACGGCGATGCATCAGTCCACATTCCCGGTTCAGGTTGAAGCGACTGAAGCCTGCCCACGTTTCCTCGGCCGCGTGATCCGTAACATCGCTGCTGATGCACAAACGCCGCTTTGGATGCAGGAACGGTTGCGGCGTGCCGGTATCCGTCCGATCAGTCCGCTGGTGGATATTACGCAATACGTGATGCTGGAATTGGGTCAGCCGATGCATGCGTACGACCTTTCCCGTATCAAGGGCGGTATCGTAGTGCGCTGGGCCAGGAAGGGCGAATCACTGGTGTTGCTGGATGGCAGAGAGATCACGCTCGATCCGGACATGCTGGTGATCGCCGATAAGGCCGGGGCGTTGGGACTTGCCGGCATCATGGGCGGCCAGAGTTCGGCCGTGCAGGCCGATACCCGGGATGTATTTCTGGAATGTGCCTGGTTCATGCCAGACGCGATCAATGGCCGCGGACGGCGCATCCCACTCCAGACCGATGCCGGATATCGGTTCGAGCGCGGCGTGGACCCGGGTGGACAGCGGCGGGCGATGGAACGTGCGTCGCAGTTGATACTTGATATCTGCGGCGGCGAACCCGGCCCGGTGCATGAAGTTGTCTCGGCTGAACAGTTGCCGCAGCGCTCGCAACTGGTGCTGCGACGCGCACGCCTGGAGCGTTTGCTGGGGATGGCAATCCCCGATGCCGATGTCAGCCGGATACTGACACGCCTGGGGATGAACCCGCAGCCGACAAATGAAGGCTGGCGGGTGACAGCGCCCGGCTACCGTTTCGATATCGCGATCGAGGAAGACCTGATAGAAGAGGTCGGACGCATCTATGGCTATGACCGGATACCGGTCCAGCACTACGCGGTGCCACAGGCAATGGGCGGCACGAGTGAGACGCGTATTGCTCCGGCACATTTGCGACAGGTGCTGGTGGAGCGTGGGTACCAGGAAGCCATCACTTACAGCTTCGTTGCTCCTGCGCTCCAGCAGATACTTTCAGGCGGTGTGTCGGGACTGGCGCTGGCCAATCCCATCAGTGCTGAATTGGCAGAAATGCGGCTGAGTTTGTGGCCCGGCTTGATTACTTCCCTGCAGCACAACATCAACCGTCAGCAGACACGCATTCGGTTATTTGAAACCGGCATGAGGTTTATTCCACAACTTGATGATATAAAACAGGAAAATGTAATCTCCGGCTTGGGCATGGGTCCCCGTTATCCGGAGCAGTGGGGCGTGCCCAGTCGTGATTTCGACTTCGTCGACCTGAAGAACGATGTGGAAGCGCTGGTGGCTATGGGCGGACATACCCGCGATGTCGAGTATCTGCCGATCGAGCATCCCGCTTTGCATCCCGGACAAAGTGCACAAGTCCAGCTCAATGGGGAGCTGCTTGGTTGGCTGGGGGCCCTGCACCCTGCGGTGGCCAGACAGCTGGATCTGCCGGCGGCTGTATACCTGTTCGAGTTGGTCATGGAGCCCCTTTTAGCGGCCGAAGTCCCGCATTACGCGCCCATTTCACGCTATCCGGCCATCCGGCGGGATATCGCCGTGGTTGTCGCCGAGAGCGTATCGGCGGAAGCTCTGCTGCGGGTAGCCCGCGAGGCTGCCCCGGAATTGGTAAGTCAGGTCAAAATGTTTGACATATACCGTGGCCCTGGGATAGATTCTGGGCGAAAAAGTGTCGCTTTAGGCTTGATTTTACAAGACTCTTCGCGCACGCTAACAGACGAGGCCGCGGATGCGGCGATGGCTCAGGTAACCGGGCGGCTACAGCGGGAACTGGGCGCAACAATAAGAGATTAAGCATGGCATTGACCAAGGCTGAAATGGCCGAATCCTTGTTCGAGGAGCTGGGGCTCAACAAGCGTGAGGCGAAAGAGCTGGTGGACCTCTTTTTCGAGGAAGTCCGCATGGCGCTGGCCAAGGGCCGTCAGGTCAAGCTGTCCGGTTTCGGCAATTTCGACCTGCGGGACAAGAATCAGCGTCCTGGCAGGAATCCCAAAACCGGCGAAGAAATTCCTATCACCGCGCGGCGCGTAGTCACGTTCCGACCGGGGCAAAAACTCAAGGCTAGGGTGGAAGCATATGCTGGAAGCCGGGAACAATAGCGAGCTTCCGCCGATCCCCGGCAAGCGCTACTTCACCATCGGCGAGGTAAGCGATTTGTGCGGCGTCAAGCCGCATGTCCTGCGCTACTGGGAGCAGGAATTCCCTCAGCTCAAGCCTGTCAAACGACGCGGAAATCGCCGCTACTACCAGCGCCACGATGTGCTGGTCATCCGTCAGATCCGCAGTCTGCTGTATGAGCAGGGCTTCACCATCGGTGGGGCACGCCAGCAGCTTTCCAGCGACAATGCCAAGCAGGATGTTTCCCAGAGCCAGCAGATCGTGCGCCAGCTCCGCGTGGAACTGGAAGAACTACTGCAACTCCTGAAGCACTGATATCCCGTTTCCGGTTCCACCGGGCGCTTCCATCAAGTATCATGCGCGCTCAATGCCGATATCGGCACGTCGGGGCGTAGCGCAGCCTGGTAGCGCACCTGCATGGGGTGCAGGGGGTCGGAGGTTCAAATCCTCTCGCCCCGACCAACTTTTTCATTGTGTTTGCAAGTTAGCCTTACGGCTCGATGATT
This sequence comes from Gammaproteobacteria bacterium, assembly GCA_050739495.1. Lineage (GTDB taxonomy): Bacteria > Pseudomonadota > Gammaproteobacteria > Natronospirales > REEB76 > DASSKW01. The sequence continues at coordinate 5,532 of JBOIBL010000009.1, forward strand.
CGCAGCAGTGCGGATTTGAACCTCCTCGGAGGCTCACTTTTGGCCTGTGCAATCCTGCTCCGGCCAAAAGTCCAGGTCGGACATCCGACCGCCAGGGGCGTGAGGAGCCATCCTCACGCGGGCATACCTGGATGTATGCCCTGGGCTTTTAAGCGTAGCAGGATGCGTAGCTTGAAAGGCGGAAGTGGCCGGTTTCGTGCCTCCTGCGAAACCGGCATTCCCAACATCCCTGTCGGTCACAATTTTGCAGGAGCAAAAATCTGCCTGTCCTCCCGTGCGCCGCCTGCGGCGCACCCTCTCGCCCCGACCAATATTTTCCTTTGTTATTAAATTTTTAGCATTCAGCCAAATGATGGCGGGGTGGATTTGAACTTCCTCGGAGGTTCACTACCTTCCATAATTAAGATGTCCGGTCTGCTTGAATTTCCTGCCCTGAAAATCACCGATAAAACGTCTGGTTGGTGTTGCGATGCGCGTCCAGGCGGTTCGGGTAATCCGATCTTTTATTGAGCTGTCAGTACTTGTTTGAAGGGCCATATTTGGTCTCAACGACCCAAATATCTGTAGTAAAGTAGAGGCTGTATTTAACAAATATAAAGTTCGCGGGACTATCCCGCCGGCATTCCATGGGGTCTGGCGCAGGAAGTGCAGCAGGGTATCGGCACCATGCTGGTGACGCATGAATGACGATCAGAGGGAACCATCGAACGGACCGCACGTGAGAATGAATTTACCGACTGCCATTGAAGGCGGCATCAGCGGAGTTGCTCTGACTCGATGATTTACCATCGGCGACATTCAGGGTTCAAGCAGGCGGCCTCACATTCTGATGCAGGATGGTGGCTGCTGCTGATGTGTCTTTTGGTGGCAAGTGTGATTTGCCCGGCTGCATATGCCGTGGATACAACGCCATTGCCTTTGGGCTCGAGTTTGCGTTTCCGCCATATCACCATAGAGGACGGCCTGGCCCAGAGTTCAGTGCAGGCCATCGCGCAGGACCGTCAGGGCTACATGTGGTTTGGCACCGAAGATGGTCTGCAACGCTATGATGGCTACGATTTTCAGACATTCCATCATGATCCGGAACGGCAGGATTCTCTGGCAGACGATGATGTAGTCGCGCTCGCTGTCGGGGCTCACGACGAGCTATGGGTCGGTACAGATGAACAGGGACTTGATCTGCTGGAGCCTGGCAGCACGCGTTTTGTCCATTATCAACATGATTCTGCTGATGCTGCTTCACTGACCAGCAATAAAGTGTTCGCTCTGCTGGTGGATATTCACGGGCATTTGTGGGTTGGAACGGCGGATGGTTTGGATCGCATGGACGGAGTGACGGGACAGTTCCATCATTACCGGATCGCGGGGACCAAACCGGGTACGAATACCGTCTTTGCTTTGCATCAGGATAAAAACGGGCGCATATGGGTCGGCACACGGCATGGGCTTTATTATTATGACTCGACACATGATGCACTGAAAATATTCCAACCGGCCATGCACACATCGCTGGTTGCTGCGCAACGCCTGTTAACGCGGGCATCGGTGAACGCATTTGCTGAGAGTGCCAATGGACAACTCTGGGTTGCCACGGAAGGTGGACTGCTGAAGTTTTCGTCACAAGACAGGGTCCTGGCCGTCTACCAGCATCATGCCGACGATAATGAATCGCTGCCAAGCAGCAGGGTACGTGCCTTGTTCGAGGACCTTGCCGGTGATATCTGGATCGGCACTTACGGTGGCGGCGTGACCAGATTCGATCCGATACACGGGCGTTTTATCAATTACGAACATGATGCAACCGATCCGCAAAGTTTGGGTGGCGATCGGATACTCACCCTCTATCGTGACCAGACCGGTTTGATCTGGATCGGAGCGGAAGCGGCGGGTATCAGCATCTACAATCCGCAAACCCGTGAATTCGGGTATTACCGACACCGCCAGGGTGATCCGAATAGCCTTGCCAGCAACATGATCTGGAGCATTTACAAGGATACTCAAGGCTATGTCTGGGTTGCGACTGATCAGGGGCTGACCCGGATGGATCCCCATCGCCTCCATTACAGGCAATATCAATTGCAAGGTCGCGCCCGGGGCCATCAGGATGATGCTGCGGTATATGAACTTTACGGCGATCGTATGGGGCGGTTATGGGCAGGGAGCAATTACGGCTTATATGAATATCAGGCCAAGAGTGACCAGTTTCGGCATTTTCATCTGACAAGCAAGCAAGCTGACAGATTTGGCGATATTGTCAGTATGATCTACGAAGATAGTGCGCATCGTTTCTGGATCGGCACGGCGGATGGCCTGGCTGAATTCGACAGGAACAAGAACCAGGTGGAAAAATGGTTCGTACATGATCCGAAACGCGCTGACAGTCTCCCGGACAACGGTATTTCAGCAATCTGCGAGACCGGTGACGGCGCATTATGGATAGGCACTGCCAATGGCCTGGCCAAATTCGATGGCGTCCATGATGCATTTGCGATTTACAGAAAAGATACTGCGAATGCACACTCTTTGAGTTATAACGATATTCAGTCCTGTGCCGCCGGATCCGGTGACAATCTCTGGGTGGGTACTGCCAGTGGTCTGGATCTGCTTGTCACGAAGAACGGTAATGTCACCCGCTATTCGACCAAGGATGGTCTGCCCAACGATACGATCTATGCCATCCTGCGCGATCAACAAGGCAATCTCTGGGTCAGTACCGATAACGGAATTTCCCGATTTGACCCGCGCGCTGTAACGTTCAGGAATTACGGGACTACGGACGGACTACAGAGTATCGAATTCAATGGTGGGTCGGCTTACCAGGCATCCGATGGTGAGTTCTTTTTCGGGGGAATTAATGGATTTAATGCCTTCTATCCTGAGCGGATACACAGGAACAAACATGTTCCCCGTGTGGCAATCACCGCATTTACTCATGCCGGACATCGGGAATCCCTGTTGACTGAACAAGGTCCTGTTGCCAGCGCTATGGTGGAATACAAAGAGAATGTGCTTTCGTTCTCGCTCGCCGCTTTCGACTACGCTGCGCCGTTTCGTAATCAGTTCAGTTATCGCATGGATGGTTTTGAAAAGGATTGGCATACTCTTCACGGACAGCATCAGTTTACCTATACAAACCTCGATCCGGGTGATTATCAACTGAGAGTTCGCGGCTCAAACAGCGATGGTGTATGGAGTGAACAGGAAGCGATATTGAATCTCAAAGTCCTTCCACCACCATGGCGAACCTGGTGGGCATATGCTCTGTACACAGCGCTCTTGTTTGTGTTCATTGTCATCGGGCTTAAATTGTTTGCGCGTTCCGTCAAACGCGAACAGGCTCTGGAAAACGAGCATCAGAAGCGGATGTGGGCCGAGACCCTGCATAACCTGATACAGTCGGTAATGACTGTCCGGGATGAGACCGCGATTGCGGAGCAACTCGTAGATGTCCTGGTGAATTTTGCAGAATATGATCGCGCTTTGTTTTATATGGAGAATAACGACGGGTTCAGGCTGCTTGCGTCACGTGGAATCGAGCAGTTCGAACAAGCACGCATGGAACGATGGCCGAGCGAACATTCCAGGATCATACTGAATCTGCGTCAGGGCAAGAACCCGCAGTTGTTATCGCCGGCAGACGCAGCGACGCTGGATGGAGAAAGCGAAGCGCGGAGACAATACCTTGCTGTGCCGCTGCCATCTGGTTCGGGCGGATTCCGTTTGTTGCTCGCAGGACGGGGAGGGCCCGCCATTGAGCTGCAGGGCAGGGATATTGCTGCGGCGATGGCAAAGCAGGTGAGTGTCGCCCTCGACAATGCGCAGCTTATCCATGAGCTGGAGAATCTTGCTACGACCGATAGTCTGACGCGCCTGCATAATCGGCGCCATTTTCTGGAACGCGCTGAAGCTGAATTCGAACGTAGCAGACGTTATCAACGACCGTTGTCCATATTCCTGCTCGATGCGGACCATTTCAAGGAGATCAACGATACCTATGGACATGAGATGGGGGACCATGCGCTGCGCGTGTTAGCCAGTATCTGCCGTCAGAATCTGCGCCAGCTGGATGTGATCGGACGCTATGGTGGAGAGGAATTCGTGGTCTTCCTGCCGGAGACGTCCATGGCCAAAGCCATGGAAGTTGCAGAACGTTTACGCGCTGGTGTTGAGGAAATAAACCTGGACGTGACCGGCGGTAGTATCCATGTCACGGTCAGCATCGGTGTGGCTACCGCAACCACCCAGACTGACAGTATTGCGGCATTGATCAATGAGGCAGATCGGGCGCTGTATGAGGCCAAACGGGCAGGGCGTAACAAGGTAGTGTTATCACGCAGTGATCTTGGGGTCGATACATGAGGGCACCTGCTCGACATCGTTGGCTGTTGCTGACGGTAATCCTGGTATTGATATTTTTGATCTGGCCTGTCTATGCACTGGTGCCGGCTGTGTACCCTTTTCTGTTTGGGTTGCCGTTCAGTTTCGCATGGCTTGTGTTCTGCATCGTGGTGGCATTTACAGCGCTATCAATAACATTCCGCGCGGATATGCGCGCAGCGGATAAACAGGGGCCGGATGATGAGCATTCCGATTGAGCTGATCCCTTGTGCAATTTATCTGCTGGTTGCTCTGTTCCTCGGTATCCTGCCGGGGTTCTTTGTCGCTCGAAGCGTTGCCGGCTATGTGAGTGGTGACCGGAGACTGGATGCGGTGCTGTTGTATTTCGTGCTGGGCGCCGCCGTATTTTCTTCCTTTGCATTCCTGGGTGGCCCCGGCTGGGCGTACTCACGAGGTGCGGCAGCATTCTATATTGTCGCCTACGGCACGCTTGGCATGGTGCCGTTCTACTTTCTGGGCCCGCGCGCCCGGCGAATAGGCACCCGATTGGGTTTTTTTACCCAGGCAGAATTGGTAGGCCATCGTTTTGACAGTCGCACGTTGCAAGTAAGTTTTGCGTTTCTGAGTCTGGTGGTGTTCGTCCCTTATCTGACCTTGCAGATAAAGGGTGTTGGCTACATCCTGAATATCGCCAGCCACGGCCTCATTGCACAGTGGCTGGGAGCGCTGATTGCTTATGGCGTAGTGACTATATACGTGCTGTACAGCGGCATGATGGGCGTTGGCCTCACCAGCGTGTTCATGGGTCTGGCGATGATGCTCATAGGCTGGCTGTTCGGACTGTATCTGCCATTCAAGTTCTATGGCGGGATCGAGCCGATGTTCCACGCCATATTCAGTGCACATCCAGCGTTACTGACACCACCCGGACTTGATAGTGCCGGCAAACCCTGGGACTGGTGGGGTTACAGTTCTGCAGTGATCGTATCGGTGCTCGGATTCTGTTGCTGGCCGCATTTTTTCATGCGCAGCATGGCTGCCAAGGACGATCGCAGCATCAAATTGATGGTGGTCATGTATCCGACCATCCAGATATTCCTGGTGCCGGTGCTGATGATCGGATTCGCCGCGATCTTGAAATTTCCCGAAGTCAGACCGGCAGACACCATCCTGCCGTTCATGCTGCGGCATGCCGGACTTTCACCGTGGCTGGCTGGTCTGGCCTGCGCGGGAACCCTGGCGGCATCGATGCATACAGGCGACGCCATCATGCATGCCGCGGGGACGGTCGGGGTACGGGATGGGATCAGCGTGTTATATCGTGGACAACTGAGCGACGAACAGGAACGCAGGCTGATCCAGATTCTGGCGCTGGTCGTGACCGCGGTCGCGTATTACTTTGCGGTGGTCTCCCATGTCTCGCTGGTTGCCTTGCTACTGGCTTCGTATGGAGCGGTGGCGCAGATATTCCCGATCCTGATCGCGACGTTCTATTGGCCGCGTGCCACTCGCAGCGGAGTGCTGGCGGCGCTCATCGGGGGCATCGCGGTGAGTAGCTTGTTTTTGGTATTCCCTGAGTGGCGTCCTTTGCCTGTGCACGCCGGTATTTACGGGCTGCTGGTCAACGTCGTTCTGCTGGTAAGCGTCAGCTTGCGGACACGTCCGGTTTCAAAGGAGCACCTGGAGCCGTACCTGCAACCGGGTTGGGATTAGATATACCACCGGGGTTATTTGGGTGGTGCAAGCGCTATCAGATAACGTTCCGCATCGCTGGTCGAGAACGGTTTTGAAAAATAGTATCCCTGTCCCTTGCGGCAGCCGAGAGCACGCAGCAGTTCCAGTTGCCGTACGTTCTCGATACCTTCCGCGACGACATCCATGCCGAGGTCGGCTGCGAGCACGGTAATGGTGCGGACGATGGCCCGTTCGCGGCGGTTGCGTTCGATGCCGGTGATGAAGGAACGGTCGATCTTGAGCGTATCAAGCTTGAAAGTGCGCAGGGCGCTCAAGGACGAATAGCCGGTACCGAAATCATCCATCTGCAGGTTGACGCCGATGGTCTTCAGGCGTCCGATTGTCTCTGCCGCCAATTCCGGGTTGTCCATGAACACGGTCTCGGTAATTTCCAGGCACAGGTTCCGGGGTGCAACTCCGGTGAGGTCCAGTACGCGGGCTACCCGCTGCGGCAGGACCCAGTGCGCAAACTGGCGGTTCGCGATATTCACGCTCATGCTGAAGTCGTCTGCCAGGTGCTTGAAGCGTTTGCGCCAGTTGTTGAGTTGAGTGCAAGCGGTCTCCATCACCCACCAGCCGATCGGGATGATCAGGCCAGTCTCCTCTGCAACGGAAAGGAACTCGGACGGCGCGACCAGACCGCGGGTCGGATGGTCCCAGCGTACCAGCGCTTCGAAGCCTTTCAGCTTGCCACTGGCAAGTTCCATCACCGGTTGATAGAACACCCGGAATTCGCCGCGCTGCAGCGCATGCCGCAATTCCGTTTCCAGTTTGAGGTTTTCCTTGACCCGTTCATGCATCGCATCGTCGAACACCACGTAACCGGACTTGCCGGCTGCCTTGGCGCGATACATGGCAGTATCCGCATCACGCAACACTTCATCGGGATGCTGATAATGTGGCGCACCGATGACGATGCCGATGCTCGCCGTGGAGAACACGTCATGGCCGTCAACGGTGAAGGCACGGGCCAGTTCTTCGTGCGCGCGGTCCGCTACCGCAGTGGCTTCATCGAGTCCCTGGATATTCTCGACCAGGATTGTGAACTCATCGCCGCCGTGACGCGCGATCAGATCGGACGGACGCAGGCAGGCACGCAGGCGTTTGGCGATCGCTACCAGCAGACGGTCACCGAAAGTGTGGCCCAGGCTGTCATTGATGAGTTTGAAACGATCAAGATCCAGGAACAACACTGCGAAACGGTCACTGCCACGTTTGCCGCTGCGCTCGATGGCACGCGTCAGCCGTTCAAGAAAGAAACTCCGGTTAGGCAACGCGGTGAGCGCATCGTGATAAGCGCTGTAGACGAGTTCCTGTTCGGCTTTCTTGTGTTCCGTGACATCACGTACTGTGCCGGTGATAGCAGGTTGTCCGCGCCAGTCGACGCGTCCGATGCTCATGGAGACCACGATACGTGTCTTGCCATCACGGTGCAGCAGGTGCACCTCCTGCGGATCGACGCTGTTCTCATCGGGCAGATCCGCTGCCAGCTGTTCAGCGAGGGAACGGCTTTCGCCGGCGATCAGTTCGAGCACCGGTTTACCGACCACGTCTTCGGTGTCGTAACCCAGCAATCTGGCCAGTGTCTGGTTCGCATAGACCAGGATTCCGCCCTGGCTCATGAACACGCCGTCCTGGTTGGTATCTACCAGGGTACGATATTTTTCTTCCGATTGAGCTAACGCATGTTCTGCGAGTTTCCGCGGAGTGATGTCCTGGATGAAACCCTCATAACACTGAATCTTGCCTTTCTCGTCACGCACGATACGCGCATTGTCCGAAATCCAGATCGGAGTCCCATCGCGGCGAAAGATCTGGAATTCCTGATCCGCATAAATCCCGTCTTTTTCCAGATAAGCCAAAAGCTTGATTCGATCTTCAGGGTGCACGTAAGCCCGGGACGCGATATTGATACCGCTTGCGATCATCGCATCGGGTGATTCATAACCGAGAATCCGTGCCAGCGCCGGGTTGGCGCTGAGGATGCGTCCATCGGGAGTCGATTGGTAAATGCCTTCCACGGCATTTTCGAAAATACTGCGGTATTTGCGCTCTACGTCGGCGATGGCACCTTCCTGGGCGACGACAACGCTGGTATCGCGGCATACCAGCATCACGGTATTACGGCCGTCGAGCACGATCAGTCGCGCGCGCACCCTGACAGACAATGACGTGCCATCCTTGCAGCGTAAATGGGTATCGAAACTCAGGGCTCTGTCCTTGAGTACCTGGCGTCCCGTATTGCGCCAGTTCTCGGAATCGCTGAGTGAAGATGGCACCATCTCCATGAATTCATCGCGGCTATAGCCGAGCAGGGCGCAGGCAGCATCGTTGACTTCGAGAAAAGGTCCAATGGCACGGCCTTCCGCATCGATGCGGTAAACCAGCGCGATGTCTGCGCCGATGTTGAACAGAGTCTGGTAGCTGAGGTCTCGTTGGTGCAACGCATCCAGTGCGGCACGGTAATCGGTGATGTCCTGGATACTCGACAGGATGCACGAGCGGCGTTCGATCTCGATGACTTCAGCCGACAGCAATCCACGACGTTTTTCGCCGTTACGCGCCAGCAGATGTACTTCCCGGTTCGATATCCGGCTTGCCAGGCGCAGTTCCTCGAGTATGTCGGCCCGCTCCTCGAGAAATTCCCAGACGCCGAGCTCTACCGCCGTGCGTCCGATGATTTCTGCCGGGCTGTATCCGAGGATACGTTCCACTGCCTGATTGACGTCGGTGAATTTACCGCTTTCCAGTTCCGAGATAGCGATGATGCCGGGGGCTGCGCGGAACGAGGTCGCGAATTTGGTGCCGGTGAGGCGTTGTACTTCATCGAGACGACGACGGCGTAATTCTGCCGATGAGCGATTGGCGAGCAATCTGAGCGTGGCGAATAACTCGTCGCTGGCCTGGAACGTATGCCGGGACATGATGCCCAAATGACCGATGGGGTGCCCATCGAGACCGGGGATGGCCACGGCGCAATACGCACGTACGCCGTGCTTGCGCAACCAGCGATCCTGAGGATAGAGATTTGCGGTGCTGTCTTCATGCCAGAGCTGGCCTTCGGAGAGCACTCGTGCAGCGGGTGTGCCTGCGATGAAGAATTCACCGTTACCGGCGGCGGCGTGATTGACATGCCAGCCGGCTACCAGCACCAAACGTCCATTGTCCTCGGGTTTGCGCGCCGTGACGAAGGCGTATTCGGCGTCCAGTGTAGTCGCCAGGGTCCGCACCAGGTGACGGAAGAAATCCTGCCCGACCACCCCGGCAGTCTGTTCCATCAAGGTCTGGAACAGGCCATTCTGCAGCGGCAAAGCGGCGGATTCCGGCTTCATGCACGGACCCCCGATGAGTCAAACTGGCCGTTGCTGTTAAACATAATCGATAGTTGCCCCAAGTGCAGGCGCAAAAATACGGCTGCAGAATACAGATAGTGCTGAGCTGTCAGCTTTAAGTCAATGAAAAAACGGAATTTTTATCCGGCGCTGACGAAGTTACAGGCGACCGGCAAAATTGAACGGATATTTGCCGTCCGGCCCCGGTGAACCGAGGTAGGTAAGGAGGTGAGCGGCTGCAGAATCCTTATCCCGGGCCGCAAGCGTGCCTTGCACATGATACTGGCCATCTGTTTGCAAAATGACCTGGGCCTGCATGGCCAGGGGGCCGCTCGTGTCCTGAATGTCGCCGGTAATGCCCTGGCTGGTGTGCAACTTCAGGCTATAGCTGCCCAGCGTGGCGGCTTGCGGCCAGTTGAGATTCGCATCGCTCAGGGTAATGCTACCGTCTGCTGCCTGTGGCATCCCATTGGTTACCGAGAGGCTGTTCAGATTCAGCTGCAGTAATCCGGTCACGCTGTCGGGGGGCAGCGGCAGCCAATGATCGAGCCGTTGCACCGGCACGCGCCCACTCAAATCGCGGATGACGATTTGCCCAGCGCGGCCGATTGCCAAGCGACCTTTCAGCCGGGTCACGCCGTCGGCGAGAGTCAGATGATAGCCAAGCTTTCCCGACCAGGGTGCACGCCAGTCGAAGTCCCAGCTTAGGGCGCCGAGCGGCACGGATTCGAAAACCAGTTGTCCGGCATGGCCGGACCAGATACTGCCGCTGACATCGCTCAACTGGATACCAGGCACATCGGCTTGCACCCAGCGCAGGGCATAGCTGGCGGGGAAAGTGGCGCAAAGGAAAATCAGGTAGGCGAGAATCCCCGCTACCAGCCAGCGCAATACTTTGCGCGTCATCCTGATGGACCTTGAAGACTGAGATTGGCGCTCACCAGGCCGGCACCGCTACCGCGTTGTACGCTCATATCACTGACGTTGATGCCGAAGCGCTGGTGCAGGTCACCGAGCCAGTGCAGCATGGTATCGAATGAAGCACCTTCGAGCTGGACTCTCACGGAGCCGTCATTCTGCTGTTGCACCTGGCGTAGTGCATTTCCCAGGCCCGCCGCACTGGCTTCGCGGTTGATGGTTGCAAGCAGCGAACCGGTGGGTATTGCAGCAGGCTGGGAACCACCCAATGACTGAATCTGTTCCGCTGCAGGCCGCATCCATGCCAGTAATGTGCGTTGTTCAGAGACATGTGCAGCCAGTGCCGCCTTGCTGTGCGCATACGGGGTGAGCACCGCGCCATATACGACGACGGCCAGCAGAACAATTGCACCGCCGCCCAGGACTCTGCGTTCACGTTGTTCCAGCGACATGAACCAGCGACGCAGATCGTCGTACTGTTTCATGGTGTAGCGCCTGTCATGGTGAGCCGACCAGTCGCCTGGCCATCGCTGCTGTTGACGGAATCCAGATTGACATTGAACTTGCTTGCTTGTTGCAAGGCGGTCTTCAGATCGTCGAGTGCCTGGATCTGATTGGCCTGCACTTGCACCTGCAAACTGCCGCTGTGATAAGTGAAACCACTCAGTTGTACGTTGCTATTGGCCTGCAGCGCGGCACCAAGGACCGTCAACATCGCCAGGGGGCCATTGTTATCGTTGCCGCCGCTCAATTGATTGAGCCGCTGCTCCATCTGGGCGCGCGGGTTTACCAACCGGTGCACATCGGGCAGAGCCTTGTGAAATTGTTCCGCTACCTGCGTATCCAGTTGTGCAGCCTGATGTCTGAGGCTGAGATAAGACACACTCTGCTGGATCACGCCAATCACACAGAATGCGATCAACAATCCGACCGCAAATCGCCAGCGCTGCCAGTGTTCGCCCATGCCTTTGTGGCGCGCAAATTCACCCTGCAACAGATTGAGTCCGGCTTCGTGGTGCAGGGTAGTGGCAAATATCGGCAGCAGGCCGTCATTCAACGGCGCCCGTTGTACTTCCAGGCCCAAGGCTTCGAGCTCCTGCACGAAGGCATCGTTGTCGGATTCCTCGGCTGCATGCAGGATCGCCTTGTCGCAAGGCCCGGTATCGCGCAATCTGATGAGGTGACGTTCGATGAGCAAGGGAGCAAGTGCCAGTTCGACACTGAAGGCGCCACCGTCCGGCAGACGTACCAGAATTTCCCCCGCATCCATTGCGAAATTCAGGCCCGTCTCTTGTACCGGCAAGGCCAGCATGTCGGGGATGAGTTCGTCGGCGTCAAGTTCCGCGCTGGCGAGTTGTTCCAGCCATTGCGTGAGATGGGCACGGCGCAGCGCCGCGACCGTGTAACCTTGTTCGTCGCGTTTGCCGAGTGCGAAGTGAAGAGTCTCGACATCCTCCGCAAGCCGATCCTCAAGTGCAAATGGGACAGCTTGCAGGACTTTCTGCAGATTGCGAGTCGGGATGCTGGCGTGCAGCAGGCTGATTTTGGCACCGGGCACCAGCACGCACACACGCCGGCCGCGAGCCTGTGCCGCAGCATCTGTCAACGCGCCCTGCTGTACGCGACCGACCCGGTTGCCGAGCGTATCCACCAGCAACCAGCTGGCCGGGTGGTCGTCCACGGGCATGCGCAGGAACAGGGTCTCAGCCATGATGCTCAATCGTCAAAGTGTGCCAAACGTACGCCTGATGGCGAACGTGCCCCCGGTTTGATTTCTGTAGAGCAGACTGTACATGGTGAGATGCGTGCTGCCAATCTGTACCTTGACCGTCAGCCGAAAATAACCGGAGGTGACACCTGTGCCGGTCGGCAGCTTCTGATTGCCACTCAATTGCGCCCAAAGTGTCGCCAGGTCGTTCGGGTTCTCGATCGGATGCGCTGCCAGAGTCTGGGATAGCGCCGTCGCGGTTCCCAGATCGATGTTCGGCGCGAGCGACATCAGCACGTAGGGTGGCGCGGTGTTCACATTGATTGTGGTGGGCGTGATGGCGGCAGTGGTGCCGGTACCTGTCTGAATCTGGCTTTGGCCTTGATCCTGGTTTTGATTCTGGTTCTGGTTCGAATTCTGGGCATTGATGACAAGTGGCAGTACACACACGTACGGTTCGAGCTTCCTGTAGATATCCGGCGTGACACCCGCGACCAGCAGCAATTCACTGATGCTGGTCATGGGGCGTTCTGCAGTCAGATACGCTGGTTGCAGCCGAGAATAGGTTTCGTCCTTGGCACCCCCGGGAACATGGGGTTGATCGCCCGGGTTGACCCAGTCGAATACGGCGTTGGCAATACCCGGATCGATATCGAGCGCGGTCAGTAAACGTTGAAACTGGGTAAAGGCCGTACCCTGTGCAGTCGGACTTACCTGCACACCGACCAGGTTGTTCAGATTGAACAGGCCTTGCAGATCCTGCAGCTGCCCGTTCACCACGCCGCCCTGCACCGGCAGGGGCGGCAGATGCATGGCCCAGTCCTGGGTAAGATTCACGCTGGTACTGGTGTTGACGTTCTGCCCTGAGCCGCTTTGCTGCGTCTGCTGGGCTTGTTGGTCCGTTTGCGGCTTTTCTATGTCACGACGCAATATCTGTTCCGACCAGGCTTCTGCACCCAATGCATATTGCATCGCCTGATCCCCCTGGATCAGGTTCGCGGTACGGTGTTCGTCGAGACTGATATCCCAGATCATCGCGGATGCCAGGGTCGCAGCAAGCGCCAGCATCACCAAGGCAATCAACAACGCCACGCCACGTTGTCGCCTGATACCCGAACCGATCTGCTTAGCTGCCATCGTCATTGCGATGCACCTCGATCAGGCGGGTGAATTCCCCCCGGTCTTTCAGCGTCAGCTTGATCTCGACCGCGAGCGGCAAGCGTGCCAGATACAGGTTGGCGCTGGTATTAAGCGGCGGCCATTGTTCCTGCCACTGACCGTTGCCGTCCATGTAACGCAAGGTGAATGCGGTTACATCGGTAAGCAAGGTCTGTTTCAAGGGTTCTGCCTGGCCGGCGCGGTCGAGTTCGGTCCAGGATAGACGCACCAGCTTTTCATTATCGAGTTCATAAGCGACGCGTTGCTGGGTGCTGCGAACTTCAGCGAGCGGGTTGCTCCAACCGCCACGAGTGAATTCGATCTGCGGAACATTCTGCGGGCCGCCAACGAATGCCGGCAGTGGGGTTCCCTGCAGGCTATCGCGGATGGTGCGTGGTTCCAGCTGACTGAAATCGCGTTCCATGATAGTGACAGCGAGTTGCAGGGTGCGTACCTGCTGCATTGCGTCCGTGGTCTGTTCGCGTTGCCGGACCACGCTGCTGAATCCGCCGTAAGCGAGGGCAGCGATGATGGCGAAGATGGCGATCGCCACCAGCAGTTCGATGAGCGTGAAACCGGATGACTTGCGCAACACCATGATCAGCCGCCGCCCTTGGGTGGATGTGGTGGCATGCCTTTGTTTCCGCCACCGCCACCTCCACCTTGTATCGGTATATTGGGCATCGGCCGACCGAGAAAGCCCGTAAGGCTGCTGACGATCTGATCTTTGTGATCCGCGTCGCTGACATCGATATCCACGCGCAGCAGATCAGGATCGGACGTAGTCTTGATATTCGCCTGCCAATGCCATTTGCGCCCCCCCAACTCTGCCGTGTCGTCCTGTTTGCCCAGCGCGGGCCAGGTGGGTGACACACGCAATGCCGTCAATTCGTTCATCGCGACCCAATGGGCGAGTGTGTCATCGCGCAGTTGGGCAGCGGTGCGGGTGCTGGATCCAGCGGTACCGATCACCGCCAGCATCGCGATCGCGAGCACGGCGAGCGCGATCAGCACCTCGATCAGCGTGAAGCCGCTGTCGCATGTTCTGTTATTGCCCATGGTCATCATCGTCCGGCGTTTTCAATTTAATGCCATGCGACAGGCTGCCGGTGATCACATACTGCTGGGTCGGGTCGGCGGTATCGGAGATCGTGAGCTGGAACGGTGTTACTTCGCCGCTGGACAGCAACGCGATCTGGGGTTTGACTTGTGAAGCATTGGCATCGCTGATGTCATTGGTATCGGCAAGGCTTGAATCCGCAATGCTGCCAGCGGCGGGTGCAGGTGCGGTGCTGGCAAGTTTCACTGGCGCACCTTCCAGATGCAGGTCAAGGATCACATCTTCACCGAGATGACGCGCCCGATAGGTATTGTCATCCTGCACCGGCTGCCATTTTTCACCGTCATAGACGAAAAACTGGTAACCATGCTGGCTGATCAACAGACCGTATTGTTCGCCTGTCATCACGGCTTGCTCTGATGCAAGCTCGGTCAGCGCGGATAATTGCTCGGCGGCATGTTTGGCGGGCGGCGCACGACCCAGAGTGCCGATCGAGATCAGGGCAACACCGGCGATGATGGCGATGATCACCATCACCACCAGCACTTCTATCAGGGTGAAACCGCGGGCGCGGAGACGCACACTATTCATTCGCCGCGCTGCTGATGGTTTCAGCTCCCGCCCTTGGAGTTGCCACTATCGTTACCGTCCTCATCCCAGTTGCCGATATCGGCATTCACGCCGGTGCCGCCCGGCTGGGCGTCAGCGCCGTAGGACCAGATATCGACGGGGCCGTGTACACCCGGATTGAGATACTGATAGGGATGCCCCCAGGGATCCGTCGGCAGACGAGGCAGGTATTGTTTCCAATGCGGCGCCGCTGGATTACCACCGGGCTTTTGCACCAACGCATCGAGTCCCTGATCGGTGGTGGGATAGACATAGTTGTCGAGCCGATACAGGTCGAGCGCTGACTGGATGGCGCTGATATCCTGACGGGCTTTGACGATGCGTGCCTGATCGGGCTTGTCCATGATCTTGGGCACGATGATGGAAGCGAGGATGCCGAGGATGACCACGACCACCATCACTTCGATGAGTGTAAAACCGGATTGTCTGTTGCTTGACATGGCTGATATGAGTGTCTGGGTTGGGTTAAAGTGCATTACAGATTCAAAAAAGCATCATACAACAACGGATTTCCCGATACGCCGATGACTTCACCCGTTTTCCAATCCCGTCTGTCGCGGCTATGGCGCCTGTGGCCGATGTTGATCGTAGTAGTGCCCTGCGTGCTGCTGGCATTCGGTGGTGAGCCACTGCGGACCGCGCTGCGTTATGACCGGATCGCGATTCTGGGCGGCGCCTGGTGGCGATTGCTCAGCGGTAATTTCGTGCATCTGGGCTGGGGCCATCTGATCGAGGACATGGCCGGCTGTATATTGCTGTGGCTGCTGTTCGAAGAGGTGCTGCCGAGCTGGCGTTTCCCCGCAGTAATCGTCGTGGGAGCGCTGGGAGTCGGTATTGGGCTGCTGTTCGGCGACCCGGGCTTGCGCTGGTACGTGGGCATTTCTGGTGCATTGAATACCGTGTGGATACTGGGCGCCATGCGGCTGATGCGGCGCGGCGATGGGATCGGCTGGTTGCTGGGCGTGTTTCTGGTGGCAAAACTCGTCTATGAGCAGATGCTCGGGCCGCTGCCACTCTCCGAGACCACCACCGGAGGTGCAGTAGTCGTCGATGCACATCTTTACGGGGCCTTTACGGGCGCCTTGCTGGCCGCCGTAGGGCTGGTCTGGCGCAGGGCACGGGTATAATGCGCGGCTTTCCACGGGAGGAAGTCATGGGTTTCGCCGCTGTATTTCCGGGCCAAGGCTCGCAAGCCGTCGGTATGCTCAGTAAATTTTCTGAAGAATACCCAATTATAAAACAAACGTTTACAGAGGCTTCCGAGAATTTAGGTTATGATTTGTGGGCACTGACCCAGCAAGGCCCGGAAGAACGTCTCAACGCTACGCAACGTACCCAGCCTGCTTTATTGACGGCCGGTGTCGCCGTCTGGCGTGTGTGGCAGGCACAAGGTGGCCCGCAGCCAGCAGTTCTGGCTGGTCACAGCCTGGGCGAATATACGGCACTGGTCTGCGCCGGGGCGCTGGATTTCCAGGTGGCAGTGAAACTGGTGGAATACCGCGGGCAGGTGATGCAGGAAGCAGTACCGGCGGGTGAGGGCGCCATGGCGGCAATCATCGGCCTGGATGACGAAGCGGTACGGGCCGCCTGCGCCGAGGCAGCTCAAGGCCAGGTAGTCGAGGCTGTGAATTTCAACGCCCCAGGGCAGGTTGTGATCGCAGGCAATTCGACGGCCGTGGAGCGGGCTGGTGAGGCCTGCAAGGCCCGTGGCGCCAAGCGCGCCCTGCCGCTGCCCGTCAGCGCCCCCTCGCACTGTGCATTGATGCTGCCGGCAGCTGCCAAGCTGGCCCAACGATTGGCAGAGGTGAACTTCGACTCACCCGCAATACCCGTGATTCATAACGTGGATGTGTCGTCCCATATCGGGGCGGAGGCTATACGCGCAGCGCTCAAGGCCCAGTTACACAACCCGGTACGCTGGGTCGAGACCGTCCAGCGGTTCGCCTCCCAAGGCGTTACCCGGCTGGTGGAACTGGGACCCGGCCGGGTGCTGTCCGGGCTTGCCAAGCGCATCGACAAGAATATGGAAGCCTTTTCTGTTAACGATCAGTCCAGCCTGGAGGCCGCGTTGGAAGCGGTAGCAAAACCATGAGCATGCTTGCAAACGACATCGCCCTGGTGACGGGCGCGACCCGTGGCATTGGAAAGGCCATCGCGCTGGCTCTGGGTGGGGCGGGCGCAGCCGTGATCGGTACCGCTACCCGGCCCGAGGGTGCGGAGAGCATCAGCGCCTATCTGCAAGCTGCCGGTATCAAAGGCCGGGGTCTGGTGCTTGATGTCAGCAATGCCGCCTCGGTAGATGAGACGCTCAAGGCGCTGACCGGCGAATTCGGGGACGTTACAGTCCTGGTGAACAATGCGGGCGTGACTCGCGATACGCTGCTGATGCGCATGAAAGACGAGGATTGGCAGGTGGTGCTGGATACCGACCTGACCTCGGTGTTCCGGCTCTCCAAGGCCTGTCTGCGTGGCATGATGAAGGCCCGCCATGGGCGCATAATCAACATTTCCTCGGTAGTTGGCGCGACCGGGAACCCCGGCCAGGCCAATTATTGTGCGGCCAAGGCCGGTATTCTGGGGTTCACGAAATCGCTGGCGCGGGAAGTGGGTTCACGTAATATAACGGTTAATGCGGTGGCTCCCGGCTTCATCGATACGGACATGACCCGTGCACTCGGTGAGGAGCAGCGTGCCGCGCTGGTCGGCCAGATACCGCTGGCGCGACTGGGACAGCCGGAGGATATTGCACAGACGGTGCTGTTTCTGGCGTCGTCTGCGGCAGCCTACATGACGGGCGAGACCCTGCACGTCAATGGCGGCATGTACATGGCTTGAGGCGGCTGGTTTGAGGTTTTTGACGACGGCTGGCACGGGGCGGGGGTTTTCACTACAATACCGCCCCCAGTTCGGTCGGTCATGGCCGCCGGCACTGTTTTTGTCACTTCTGGGAGGTCCCATCAATCATGAGTAGCATCGAAGAACGCGTCAAGAAGATCGTCATTGAACAGCTGGGCGTGAAGGAAGATCAGGTTTCACCGCAGGCTTCCTTCGTGGACGATCTGGGTGCTGACTCGCTGGATACTGTCGAACTGGTCATGGCGCTCGAGGAAGAGTTCGAGTGCGAGATTCCTGACGAAGAGGCTGAGAAGATCACCACCGTCGGGCAGGCCATCGACTACATCAAGGAACATCTGCCCAACGCGTAAGGCATTGATTCCACGATGAAGTGCCGTTGCCATCGAGAGGTGGCAACGGCCTTGTCTTTTC
>JBOIBL010000010.1:0-34018 GCA_050739495.1 Gammaproteobacteria bacterium
GAAAACTCAAGAAGCGTTAAGATAGCCGCATTCCCGATGTTCAGCGGAGCCAAGCATGGCGCTTACTATCACCGATGCCTGTATCAATTGCGACGTATGCGAACCGGAATGCCCGAATCACGCGATCTACCAAGGCGTGGAAATCTATGAGATCGATCCCGATTTGTGTACCGAATGCGTCGGTCATTTCGATACTCCGCAGTGCCAGCAGGTCTGCCCGGTGGATTGCATCCCGCTGGATCCCGATCACCGCGAGACACATGAGCAGCTTCTGGAAAAATACCGTCGCATCATCGCCAAAGCCATTACGTGAATTTGCGGTTTGACGCAGCATTTTTTGCACGCCTTTACCTGGAGCCCGTCATGAGAGTGCGGATAGTCATCCTTCTTACGCTTTTGTTTGCATCGTCCTCGATGGCGGCACCCGCACAGGTGTCGCGACCACCGCATGCGGCCGTGGCCAGTGCGCACCCGCTGGCAACCAAAGCCGGGATGCAGGTCCTCGCGGAAGGGGGTAACGCATTCGATGCGGCGGTCGCGGTAAGCGCTGCACTCTCGGTAGTAGAACCTTATAGTTCGGGCATCGGCGGCGGCGGATTCTGGCTGTTACATGTAGCGAAAGATAGTCGTGACACCATGGTTGACGGGCGCGAATACGCGCCTGCTGCCGCAACTGCGGATATGTATCAGGACAAGGGCGGCAACGTCATTAAAGGCTTATCACTGGATGGCCCGTTATCGGCCGCGATCCCTGGTGAACCCGCCGCACTGGTGTATCTCAACAAACACTACGGGCATCTGAGTCTGGCTCAGGATCTCGCGCCTGCGATCAAACTCGCCCGCGACGGTTTTGCTCTGGATCGGATGTTCCAGGCGATGATCGCGTCACACGTCGACAAACTGAAACAGTCACCTGCTGCCGCCGCGATTTTTCTCGACCATGGTCAAGCCCCGGCCACCGGTTGGCTGCTGAAACAACCGGATCTGGCACGCACCCTGGAACTGATCGCACAACACGGCGATGCGGGGTTTTACCAGGGCGAACTGGCGAAGCAACTGGTGGACGGGACGCGCGCAGCCGGCGGTATCTGGAGTCTGAGCGATCTACGTGAATACCAGGTGAAAGAACGCACACCCTTGGTAGGCGAATATCACGGCATGAAAATCGTCTCCGCTCCACCTCCGTCCTCGGGTGGGATCGTATTGCTGGAGACCCTGAACATCCTGTCCGGGTATGACCTGACACATGACGGCGATCTGATGCAGAAACATCTGATCATCGAGGCGATGCGCCATGCCTACCGTGATCGCGCTGAATATCTCGGTGATCCGGATTTCGTGACGATGCCGGTGGTGCGGCTGACCAGCCCGTATTATGCCGCGGGCTTGCGCACCGGCATCCTTGCCGATCGCGCCACACCGAGTAGTGATCTGGCGCCGGTGACTGTGACCAAACCGGAAAGCAATCACACCACGCATATCTCGATCATGGACAAGCAGGGCAATGAAGTTGCCGCGACGTTCACAGTGAATTTCCGTTTCGGCAGCGGCTTTGTCCCGCCCGGTACCGGGGTATTGTTGAACGACGAGATGGATGATTTCGTTTCCAAGCCGGGAGTGCCGAATGGTTTCGGTCTGGTCGGCAACGATGCCAACGCCATCGCACCACACAAACGTCCCCTATCGAGCATGACGCCTACCTTCCTGCAAACCGCAAATGGACAGGCGATCCTCGGTACGCCAGGCGGAAGCCGGATCATCAGCATGGTCTTGCTCGGTACGCTGAACTATTTCAATGGCGGCGATGCGAGCAGCATCGTCAGCATCCCGCGTTACCACATGCAATACCTGCCGGATATCGTGTTCTATGAGCCCGGCGCGTTCACCGCGGATGAGATCGCCGGTCTTGAGAACATGGGTTACCGTCTGCGCCAGGTGGGCACCTATGGCAACATGCAGGCCATCACCTGGGACTACAAGACCGGCAAGGTAACCGCGGCCGCCGACCCGCGGGATATAGGCACTGCAGAAATCAGGTAAACGCATCTCACCGTGTGGTGACTCTTCAGGCCATGGTTGAAGAGAAGCGTGTCGCTTTTTTCTGTATCCTTCCGCCAGCATGACAAAACCTTATACATTCACGAAAAATGCGCCGTTGGCCGGACGCAATACCTACCGGGTACCGGCGCGGGCGGATTTGCTCGCGGAAGTAAACGATGCGAATTATTTGCCGGAACTGCTGCAATTGCCCGAAGTGCGCGAGCGGCCATCGCTGGTACTGGGTGAAGGCAGTAACGTGTTGTTTACCCGTGATCCTGCCGCGGTAGTCATCATCGTTACTGCCCGTGGAATGCAACTGCTCGGCACCGACAGCGCCGGGACCAGGGTGCGGGTGGCAGCCGGCGAGCACTGGCACGATCTGGTGCGCTGGAGTCTGACGCAAGGTCTGTGTGGGCTGGAAAATCTGTCACTGATCCCCGGCAGTGTGGGTGCAGCACCGGTACAGAACATCGGCGCGTATGGCGTGGAACTCGCCGAGCATCTTGTTGCTATCGAAGCGTACGACGGACAGCATGCCGAATCAGTGCGCCTTGATCGTGAGCAATGTCAATTCAGTTACCGGCAAAGTCTGTTCAAACAGACGCCGGACCGCTGGATTATCACCGCGGTCGAATTGCTGCTGCAGCCTGATACACCACTCAGGCTGGATTATGCCGGCATGCGTGAAGAACTGTCCGCCATGGGAATCTCGCAGCCTGCGGCAGTGGATGTATCGGATGCCGTGTGCAGATTACGGCAGCGCAAACTTCCCGATCCGGCGGTGATCGGCAATGCCGGCAGCTTCTTCAAGAATCCGGTGGTATCGACTGAACATGCCGTGCAGTTACAAGTAGCGTATCCGGGCTTGCCGGTGTTCGTGGTGGCTGATGGCAGCAAACTCAGTGCCGCGTGGCTGATCGAACAGTGCGGCTGGAAGGGATTTCGCGACGGCGATGCCGGAGTTTCCGAAAAGCATGCGTTGGTATTAGTCAATCACCGCCATGCCAGCGGTGCAGAGCTATGGGCGCTGGCACAGCGCATCATGGATTCGGTGCAGGAAAAATTCGGCATCCGGCTGGAGCCCGAACCCAGGATTATATAAAAACGGAGCGGCCCATCAGGCCGTTCCGATCATCTTTAGAGGTGCGCTTTATTCCGAAGCGTAGTTCAGTCGCACGAACAACGAGCGGCCCGCGGTGTTGTAGCCGGCGGCAGTCTGATAATGCACACCGAACAGGTTTTCCACGCCGCCGCTGATGCTGAAATTGTCGCCGAGCTGCTGCCGTAAAGTCGCACCAGTGAGTACGTATCCGGCATCCGTCAGCGGTGCGCCGGTGTTGAAATCCAGATCGTTGCGCGGGCCGGTGGCGATGAGATGCACGCCGATGCTGGTGCGATCGCTGTGCCAGTCGAGCGCGGTGGTCAGCGTGCGTTCCGCGCGTCGCAATAGAAGATTACCGGTGTCGAGATTTTCCGGCCGTTGGAAGATTACCGCGGTACGCCAGGACCATGACTGCCGTGTGAATTGGTATTCCGCTTCCAGACCATGTACACGGGCGCTGGCGATATTTTCGTTGATGCCAAAGGGGTTGCTTGGGGTGACGGTGTACTGGATGAGATTATCGAGGTTGTTCCTGAACACGCTCACCGTCAGATTCTGGGTCGCACTGAAATTCTGACGCAGACCGAGTTCGATATTCCTGGAGGTCTCCGGGTGCAACGCCGGGTTGCCGCCGAAGCCGAAGCGTTCTTCGGCGCTGGGCGCGCGGAAACCGGTGCCGGCGCCAGCGGTCAGGCGTGTCGCAGACGTCAGGTCGTAACCGTAGTCCGCGTTCCAGGTGGCGTGATTGCCGAATGCCTGATCGTGAGTATCGCGGCCAGCTAATACCAGACGGTGTTTACCGGCATGGATATCGTCCTCCGCATACAACGCATTGATATGATCGGGTGCATCGAAGCCGAGGCCATAGGATTGTGAGCCGGCATGTTGTGCTTCGCTGTAAAGGCCCGCGGTCAATAACTGGTAATCACCCAGCGCGATGTCGTTCTGCCAGTCGATTACGTTGCGCTGGGTATGCACGAAATCAGGTGCAGATCCCGGATTGAATGGATCGTCCTGTGCCTGGTCCACTTCATCCAGCATGTGGCTGAAATTCAAATTGCTGCGCCATCCGGGCAGGAATTCGCCGGTGAGGTCAAGACCGGTAGCCTGGTTACGGTAGTCCTCGTCGAACGGCGCTAATGCGTAAGGTGGATTGCTGGAGAAACTGGTGAATTGGGTGTTGCCGTTGCTCTGCCAGTGATTGAGCTTGACAGCAATGCCGCCGAATTCAGCGTGTCCGTAAGCGTTCAAGGTACGATCGGTATTGCCGCTGTCGAAATTGGTACCGGCTACCGCAGGGAAACCATCGGTGTGATAGTTGCTGGCCGATACACCGAAAGCAGTTTTACCCTGACCGTAATCGAAATGGCCGCCGTTCTCATAAGTGCCGTAACGTCCGGCTCCCGCATGTACTCCGTAATGGGTACCCTCGCTCGCATGTTTGGTAATGATGTTGATGACGCCACCGATGGCATCGGAACCATACAATGCAGCCCGCGGTCCCTTGACGATCTCGATGCGCACGATATCGTCGAGACGGATGTTGGCCAGTGCCGCTCCACTGCCGTTCGCGGGATTGATCTTGACGCCGTCGATCATCACCAGGGTCTGGTTGCTGTTGGTGCCGCGCAGGAACAGCGAAGTGGGTTGCCCCGGACCGCCGTTGCTCGCGATATCGAGTCCCGCGTATTGCTGCAGCAGATTGCCGACAGTCTCTACGCCGGAGAGCTGGATCTGTTGCGCCGTTATCACGATCATCGGCGCGACTTCCTGATCCGCAGTGAGCGTAGTACGGGTGGCCGTGACGGTGACAGGGGTGTCGAGATTGATGGTTTGATCAGCAAAACCGGTGAACGGAACGCTAACGAGCAGCGCAGCAGCGCTGCCCAATAACAGGGATTTGTACATGATGAACTCCTCACGCAGCTCGCCCGCATGCGTGACAATGACGGTGACAACATCGACGTGAGGAAAAGAAAAAGCGAAGGGTTGTGAACCCGCTCGCATTGCCCGCCGCAACGCCGATACCAGTGCTTTAAGGCCGGTCTCCGGACTCGCGAGTGGAAATCCCGTTTCCTGGTGCGTCGCCTTCCCGTACATGGTCTGTACAGTGGCTTCGTGACGAACCGTGCTCGCTTACCGTTGCGGGGGCAGTGCCGGAATTGCAGTCAGACTGCGCACCGGCTTCCCGATTACCCTCCGTGAAGAGGGTGCCTTGAAGCGGCGACTACTCTAGGTACTCACTCATGGAGTGTCAAGGAAAAAATCTCTATCATCGGCACTTCCGCAATCACATCTGAAAAATCGGATTATTCATGCAAAACGACAACAGGGTGCCTCAAGCACTGGAATTGAAAGGGGTCTGCAAACAGTTCGGTACGAGTTACGCAGTACGCGATCTGAATTTGCAGATCGGACAGGGGGAGTTTTATGCCTTGTTGGGACCGAACGGTGCCGGCAAAACCACAACTTTGCGGATGATCGCAGGGTTGGTAAAACCGGGTGCGGGGGAGATACGTATCCTCGGCGAAAGTGTGCTGACGTCACCTGAACGCGCCAAACGGCCGCTTGCCTACCTGCCAGACGAACCGGCGTTATATGGGCGTCTGCATCCGCTGGAATATCTGGAGTTCGTTGCAGGGCTGTGGAGTATGCCGACGGATGAGGCAGCTGCGCGCGGTGTAGAACTGCTCAAGTGGCTGGGACTCGCAGAACATTTGCACAAATATATCGACGGATTCTCTCGTGGCATGCAGCAGAAGCTGGCGCTGGCCGGGGCGCTGATACATGAGCCGCAACTCTTGATTCTGGATGAACCTCTCACCGGGCTCGACGCGGCCGCAGCACGGCAGATCAAGGATTTATTGCGTGAACGCGTGAAAGCCGGCATGACCGTGGTGTTGACCACGCATATTCTGGAGGTCGCGGAACGTCTTGCCGAGCGTATCGGTATCATCCAGCACGGCCATCTGATTGCCGAGGGCACGCTGGAAAGTCTGCGGCAGCAGGCCTCTTCCGGTTCCGGCACACTGGAAGACGTGTTTCTCGCTATCACAGCGGAACCTGTTGTATGAGCGGGATCATGCGCCCCGGCAGTACCTGGTGGCTGCTTGCCAACATGTTCAAGATCAACTGGCGTCACCGCAGGACGACGCAGAATCTGGTCGGCTCCGTGCTACTGTGGATACTGATCGCGATTTTCTGGTTGATTTTGCATGGCGCTGCGCTGGCGTTGTTTCTGGCAGTCGGAACGCATGCCGGGGCTGGCCTGGTGACGCCGAAGATTTATGCTGTTGCTGGAATCTTGTTTTGGGTCGTATGCGCGTTCACGCTACTGCGGGCGATGCCGGCCGCAGCTACAGCCATGTTCGAACGCAACAGCCTTGATCTGCTGCTGGCTTCTCCAATCCCAGCCCGTTCGATACTCACGGTGCTGGGGCTTACCGTGGCCGCCAACTGCATCGCATTGCCGGCGTTTTTTCTAACCCCGTTCGCGAACGTCGCCCTGTTTTTAGGTTGGCCACAATTACTGGCGGTGTATCCGTCGCTGGCCGCGGTGTCGTTATTGGTCACGGCACTGTCGATGCTAGCCATGCTGGGACTGATCGCCCGGCTGGGATTGCCGCGCGCGCGCAAGTTCGTGCGGGTTGCCGGCATGTTGTTGATTGCCGCATGGGTGATGGCCACGCAGCTTAATGCTTTGCTGAGACATGGACAGGGTGCCACCGTGCATGTACACCCTGCGGCATGGCAGCCGGGAGCATGGTTGACGATTCCCGGAAAGATGGTTTTGGGCGCACCGCTGCAGCTGATCGTATTCTGTGCGGTCGCTTTGGCCGTGTTCGGTCTGGTGGTGACCTACCTGCAGAAAACCTATCTGGCCGGCATGGGGCAGGCCGATGAATCCGTCGTATCGGATCGCGGACGCGACCAGCAGCCTCGTCGCAAATGGCGCGCCGGCTTGTTCCGGACCGTGCTGTGGAAAGAGTGGCGGCTCATATACCGTGATCCGCAGTTGCTGTCACAGATATTCCTGCAGCTTATTGGCTTGTTATTTGCACCGTTCATTTTGATGCAGCAATTTCACGTGGATATCGTGATGGTGGTCGGCGTGGTGGTGATCATCACCGGCGGGATGCTGGCGGAAGTGTTGGCATGGTTGGCGTTGTGCGCGGAAGATGCACCCGCGCTGCTCGCCGCCGCACCGGTATCGCGTTCCCTGTTGATCCGTTACAAGATGCTGGCCGCCCAGGTGCCGGTGTGGATTCTGGCGACGCCGGCTTTCCTGTACATGGCATGGCACCGGCCGCTGGTCTCTGCAGGCGTTGCCCTGATGTTCATGGGGGCTACCTGGAGTACGGCGGCCGTCATGCTGTGGAGTCCAGTGCCGGGTTCGCGTCACATGCGACTGGCGAAACGCAAGCGTTCACTGTTGGACGGCGCCATCATGCTACTGACGGTCTTGGGCTGGGCGATCGCCGCCTACGGCATCGGCAGCGCGCACTGGATTGCGATACTCGTAGGACTATTGTTGGGCCTTACCGCACCGCTCGTCAGTCGTTGGCGCGGCACGCGGCGCGAGTTTTCGTTGGGATACTGAAACACATGAAGATTTCGCTTTATCAGGTTGATGCGTTTACTGACCGTTTGTTTGCCGGCAATCCGGCCGCGGTGTGTCCGCTGGAGCAGTGGCTGCCGGACGAGACCATGCAAGCGATCGCTGCCGAGAACAATCTCGCGGAAACCGCGTTCTTTGTGCCACACGGAACCGGATACGAATTGCGCTGGTTTACGCCGACCTGCGAAGTCGAATTGTGTGGTCATGCGACGCTGGCTTCGGCGCAGGTGATCGCCACACAATTACATCCGGGCATTTCCCATATCGATTTCGATTCACGTAGTGGACGATTGCAAGTCGATATCGATCATCGCAATGGTGAGCTCCGCATGGACTTTCCCGCTGACCCGCCCCAGCCGATCAGCACTCCGGAGGAGTTGGCTTCGATTCTGGGAGTGGTGGTAGAGCAGACGATGGCATCGCGGATCGGTTATCTGCTGGTGACGATTTCAGAATCAGCGCTGCGAACCATGGCACCGGACATGCAACGGCTCGCGGAGCTTGAATGCCGGGGCGTGATCGTCACTGCGCGCGGTTCGGACTGCGATTTCGTGTCACGCTTCTTCGCGCCACAATTGGGGGTGCCTGAAGATCCGGTGACTGGCTCAGCACACTGTGTGCTCACTCCGTACTGGGTTGGGCGGTTGGGCAAGTCCGTGTTGAGCGCACGGCAACTCTCGGCGCGCGGCGGCTCATTGCGTTGTGAATTGCAGGGTGAGCGGGTGGTGCTTGCCGGTCGCGCGGTGTTGTATCTGCAAGGTTCTATCGAAGTACCGTCTGGCGCAATGGCATAAAAACGAGACCCCGCCGAAGCGGGGTCTCCGTATATACCAGTAATCTGAAAATTACGGCAGAGCCTGTACCGCTGCACCACTGTTCAGATTGGCGAAGGCCTGGGTGACCATCGCGGCAGCCTGTTTCTCGCCGGTCGCGAAATCCTTCGGATTGTTGACCTGGGCCAGAATCTTGTAACCGTTGTCGATCAGGCGCAGTTGCACCGAACTCGAATCCGGGCCGGTGGTGTTGTCGATATAGAATGCCCCGGGACCGAAACCATCGGCCGGGTGAATCACGATCGGTTTCAGGTTGTTCTTGAACAGCGCCTTGTTCTGTTCTGCTTCCGCGTTCAGGTCTGCGACCGAATCCTTGATACCAGCAGCATCCTGGATCTTGAACAGGCCGTACGAGGTGCCCTTGTCATCCGCGTATTGGCAGACCTTGACCGGCGAATTGTCACCGGAGAGTTTGTAGGCGGTGAGGTTGCCGCCGAGAATCTTGCTGGCGTCGCTGTTGTTAACGGCGAGACACGCCATCAGGACTTTCTTCGCATTGGGATTCGGGGCGCTGCTCGGGGAACAGGCGCTGAGAGAGAGTGCGCCGAGGGCCAGCAGAGCGATGGCGGCGTATTTCGCCAGGGAGCTGAATCTGATCATGGTTGCTTGCCTCTGGATGGAGCGGAACGGTAAGGGTGATTGAGGACAGGCCGCAGAGGATACCGCAAAGGCGGGTGCGCGTCAGGTGCGTGGTTCGCGTTCCGGCACGAACAACGTACCTCCCGGCCATGACACGGGCCGCACCGGGATGCGGTAGAGCCGGGTCAGATTGGCTGCCGTCAGGATGTCTCGCGTGGGGCCCATCAAGGTCTCACCTGCGCCGAACATCAGCAGGACGTGACTGCAAAAGCGTGCTGCCAGATTGACGTCGTGCAGGCTGACCACCACCAGCCGGTTTTGCCCGTGCGCCAGTTGTGCGAACAGATCAAGCAAGTTGATTTGGTGTTGCAGATCGAGTTGGTGGGTGGGTTCGTCCAGCAGGAACACGGCGGGATCCTGGGCCAGGATGGTGGCGATGGCGAGCCGGCGCCGTTCACCGCCCGACAGGTGGGTCTGGGTGCGTTGTTCCAGGCCATCGAGACCGGTGAGTTTGAGCATGCGGCGGGCGATGGCGACATCGCTATGGGATTCCCAGCGCCAGAATCCGATATGCGGGTGCCGGCCGATCAATGCGGTCTCCAGCACCGAAGCCGGCAGGCTGTCTTCCTGTTGCTGTATCAGCAGCCCGAGTTTACGGGCGATGCGGCGGCGTGGAAGGTCCCTGATCGCCTCGCCGGCCAGGAAAATTTCACCGGCATCGGGACTGCGCAATCCGGCGAGGGTGTGCAGCAGCGTGGTTTTGCCAATCCCGTTGGCGCCGAGTATGCCGAGACACATGCCGGCAGACAGATCCAGATCCAGATCGCTGCATACCTGTTTGCCTGCAATGCTTACATTGAGGGCGCGCGTGCTGAGCAGGCTTGAGCGATTCACAACGGGCCTCGAGCACGGTTCAGCAGATACAGAAACAACGGCACGCCGATCGCGGCAGTGATTACACCGACCGGAAGTTGCTGGGGTGCGGCGACGCTGCGTGCCAGCGTATCGGCCAGCATCAGCAGGCTGCCACCGGCCAGCGCGGCACCGGGCAAGAGGCTGCGATGATCGCTGCCGGATACCAGACGCAATATGTGCGGGATCACCAACCCCACGAAGCCGATGGCCCCGGCTTCGGTAACCGCGATGGCGGTAAACAGCGAGGCGCTTATGTAGATCGCGATGCTGAACGGACGCACCGCGATACCGAGGGCTTCGGCCAGGGTTTCGCCACGCGCCAACACGTTCAGATGGCGTGCGAACGGCAGCCATGCAAGCAGGCCGAGGCCGAGTACCACCAATGGCAACCAGCCGTTACCCCGATAGGAAAGGTCGCCCATCAGCCAGAACAGCATGCCACGCAGACTGGCATCGTCGGACAACACCAACATGAAACTGATCAGTGCACCCCATCCGAATGCGACCACGATACCGGTGAGCAACAGACGCGTCGGTGTCCAGCCGCCGCGGCCGTGTGCCAGCACGAACACGATCAACATCGAGATGAGTGCGCCTGCGAACGCGCTACCGCTGATCCAGTAGCCGCCCACACCTGCGAGCAAGGAGCCGAGTGCACCGACCGCGGCACCACCGGAGACCCCGAGGATGTAGGGATCAGCCAGCGGATTACGCAGCAACACTTGCATCAGTGCGCCGGCCAGAGCCAGCAGTCCGCCAACCGCGAAGGCGGTAAGCGCGCGCGGCAGGCGCAACTCCAATACCAGAGTGCGGGTCAGCGGATCACTGCCGCCGGTGAGTGCCGCGATCACCGAATGCAGCGGCAAGGACACGCTACCTACGGCGAGCGCGATGCAGAATACCAGCAGCGTGACTGATACCAGCGCAACGAGCAGCGGCAATGACTGGATGCGATGCTGCATGATCAGCGGGAAATGGATTCGGGAGCACAACGCAGATGCATGACCGGCCAGTTGCGTTGCATTGCGACCTTCGTCAGGACTGCATCTGGATTGACGGCGATCGGATGATCCACGTATTCCAGTAACGGCAGGTCGTTATGTGAGTCCGAATAGAACCAGGTTTCCGACGGCGTGACATTTTCCTCGTACAGCCATTCACGGAGATGGCTGAGCTTGCCTTCACGAAAACAGGGGACACCGGTCACGCGCCCGGTAAAACGGCTGCCGTCATGTTCCACTTCGGTAGCGAGCAGATGTGGTACCCCAAGCTCTCTGGCGATCGGTTCAGTGATGAAGCGGTTGGTGGCGGTGACGATGAGCAAGGTATGACCGGCATCACGATGCTGTTGCAGCAAAGTGCGGGCTGCCGTGGCGATACGCGGCAGGATGCGTTCACGCACGAAGTGTTCACGCCACGTCTGCAGTTGTGCTGACTCATGTTCGGCCAGCGGTTTCAGCACCAGCCGATAAAAGGCTGTCACGTCCATGCGACCCGCACGATAATCACGCGCATGGCGCGCGCGTTCTTCAGCCATCTGGTCGGCATCCACGGCGCCTTGTTCGGTCAGAAACCGGAACCAGAGGCTGTCGCTGTCGCCATCCAGCAAGGTGTGATCAAGGTCGAAAAGCGCGAGCTGCACCGTAAACATCCACGAGCGTGGGCGGGCTGGCAGGTTAAAGAAAACCCGGCACGATTGCCAGCCCGCGCGGCTTTGTGGAAAACTGCCGGCATGAGCGTGCAGCAAACCGGACCCGGCGACGGCGTGATTGACTCACAGGGTTATCGTGCCAATGTCGGCATCATCCTGTGTGACGACAATGGCCGGCTGTTCTGGGCTCGGCGTGTGGGACGTGCGGGCTGGCAATTCCCACAGGGCGGGATTCAGGCCGGCGAGACCCCGGAACAGGCGTTATTCCGGGAGTTGAACGAAGAAGTCGGTCTCGGTGCCGAGCATGTGCAGATCCTGGGCAGCACCCAGCGCTGGTTGCGTTACCGGTTACCGGAGCGTTATCAACGACCGGATGCCATGCCGTTGTGCATCGGCCAGAAGCAGATCTGGTTCATGTTGCGCTTTGTCGGTGATGAAGCCGAGGTGCAACTGGATGCCGGCGATACACCGGAATTCGACGACTGGCGCTGGGTTGAGTACTGGCATCCGCTCAAGGAAGTGATCTTTTTCAAACGCGAAGTTTATCAGCAGGCCTTGTCGGAATTGGCGCCACTGCTGTTTCCGGATGGTGCGCCAGACACAGCCGATTTTTAGAGGGGTTCTTAAGCCTCTGCGGATTGCGCGAGCTTGCGCAAGGCCTCGCCGGTCATGCGATTGATCTTCCACTCATCGACGATTTTAGCGCCCAGGCTTTCGTAGAAACGGATCGCCGGTGTATTCCAGTCCAGTACCGCCCATTCGAAGCGCCCGCAGCCACGTTGCAGGGCAAGTCGTGCCAGGTGCGCCAGGAGTTTTTTGCCGAAACCCTTGCCGCGAAATTCGGGTTTCACATACAAATCTTCGAGATACAGACCGGGGCGCGCGAGGAAGGTCGAGAAGTTATGGAAGAACAAGGCAAAGCCTGCGGGTTCGCCGGCATATTCCGCGATCACTGCTTCCGCATGCGGATGCGCCCCGAACAACTGCGCATCGATCTCTTGTTCGGTGGCCACGACTTCGTGCGAGAGTTTTTCGTAAGTAGCCAGTTCCCTGATCAATCCGAGGATGAGTGCGGCATCACCTTTGCGGGCAGGGCGAATATGGAACGAAGCGTTTGACGACACGGCGACATCTCCGGATCCTGGCTGGACTGATACTTTAACCGGAGTTCGGGTGTTGGGACAGGTAGCGCAAAAGCAGCCGTGAACCTGTCTGGTCGCGGCCCGGGCGTTGCAAGTCTGAACCGGGTTTCAGGGACTGGTCAGACCGCTTTCAGCAGGTGAATCAGATTTGGTTTGCGGCGTGCCTGGACGTCGCATCCTTGCCTTGACGATATGCATCAGCACGAAGATGACAGTCAGCGTGACTACATAGAAGATCAGCTCGATGCCCGAAGGCTGGGCGATATATCCGACCAGGATGTGCAGCAAGCGTCCAAGGATACTCTGCTGGTTGAGGATGCCGGAGGTATTCCACAGCGCATTGCCGAATGCCGGCAGCAATCCGGCCTGGTTCAGGAAGCCCGCAGCCTGTGCCGCGAGGCCGGCGGTGAGCAACAGGATCAACCAGCTGGTCACCGAAAAGAAGTAACGAATCGGGATGAACAACAGACTGCGGTAGATCAGCGCACCGACCAGAACGCCGGCGACCAGGCCCGCGAAGCCTCCGGCGATCATGCCGTATTCCTGTCCGCCGCTGGCGGCGATGGCCCACAGAAACAGCACCACCTCCGAACCTTCGCGCATCACTGCAGTAAAGGTGATGATCAGCAGTGCGACAAGCGTCTTGTTGCCGGCTTGTACCGCCGCACCGACCGCCTTGATGTCGCTCGCCAGCTTGCGGCCATGTCCGCTCATCCAGATGTTGTGCCAGGCCAGCATCAGCACTGCAGTCAGCAGGATCGCCGCATTCAGCAAGGTCTGACCGGTCCCGGCGAAGGCGCTGCCAATGCCTGCAGCAAATACTGCGACCAGGCATGCGCCCAGCACACCGAGGCCGATACCACCGCTCACCCACCAGCTGCGGCGGGCTACACCCCGGCTTGCGCCCAGCACGATCGCAATGATCAGCGCAGCTTCCAGTACTTCACGGAATACCAGGACAGCAGTAGCGAGCATGATGCGTTGGCCTTGTTCAACCGGCCGCTTCGGGAGCGGCGACGACGATCCAGCCCACCGACTGCTGGTGAAAATCATTGAAGAACTGGTACTTGCCCGGGTCCAGTGGGCCGATGAATATCTTTACCTGGCTGTGTCCGGGCACCACCACTTCCCGCGACAGGTCGTAGCTCTCGAATTCAGCCGGCAGATCGTCTTCGTTTATGACGACCAGCGCCACCTTGGTTCCGGCCGGAATGGTCAGTTGACCGGGTGCGAATTGCTGGTTGCGGATACTGAGCTGAGGGGACGGGGCATCAACGGCAAAAGCCGGCCCAGCCAGCGCTGTCAGGCTGACAAGCAAGGTGAGACGGGCAATACGGTCCAGCATGGCGGTCCTCGGAGCAGGTTCGGATATGCGAATCATTCTCAGCTGAGCCAGTATAGCAACAGCTATTCTAATTAACAATCATTCTCATTTAGCTTTTGAGGCTTGGCGCAGGGCAGGCTAAAGCCGCTGTTTATGCAGGCTTCAGGACCACCAGTAGCACGATGGCGACCAGCAGCAGACTCGGGAATTCATTGAACCAGCGGTAGAACCGGGCACCATGACGGTTCCGGCCCAGCCGGAAACTGCGCATCAACGTGTAGCAATGGATGTGATAGAGGAGCAGCAGCACAACCAGGCCGAGCTTGACGTTCAGCCAGAGCGCCACAGGCAGGAACCAGCCCAGCATCAACCACAGACCGAAACAGACGGTGCCGATGCCACCGATGGACATGATGAAAAACAGGCGCCGCTCCATGATCTCGAAACGGCGCATACTGGTTTCATCGAGCGCGCCAGCGTGATACACGAACAAGCGCGGCAGATAGAACAGGCCCGCGAACCAGGTCACCATGAATATTATGTGGAAAGCTTTTACCCAAAGCATGGCACGATCTCCATGGCTGATTTGCGCAGAGCAGGATATGTCACGCGGGATTCTAGCATCGAGTTTGCCGTTGGCCCCAAACAGCCTAGCAGTGAGCCGCGCCAGCAGGTAACATGATGCGCTCTTGGTAGATGAAATTTTCCCGGAACAGCATTTCCATAAATGACGAAACTCATCGTCAAACACCACAGTCCCCGGCAGACATGGACGCTCC
Organism: Gammaproteobacteria bacterium; assembly: GCA_050739495.1. Classification (GTDB taxonomy): domain Bacteria; phylum Pseudomonadota; class Gammaproteobacteria; order Natronospirales; family REEB76; genus DASSKW01. The sequence goes on from JBOIBL010000010.1 coordinate 14,984, forward strand.
GCACCTTGCTCACCATCGCCGTGATCGTGGCACTGTGGGCTGCATTCATATACGGCGAACGGCGCGCGGGATATGACCGCGCTGCGGCTACGGCAACCCAGAACAGGTTGGAGCAAATCCAGGATACGAACCGGCAATTGCAGGAGCAGGTGACCGCACTTCAGCGCGAGCGTGAAGTGGATCTGGCTTCGCGCCAGCAGGTCCAGAAAAGTGTCGAGACCATGCAGGACAAACTGACCGGGTTCCAGGAAGAGCTGGCTTTCTACAAAGGCATCGTTTCACCTGGTGCCGACGAAGAAGGCATCCATGCCCAGAGTCTCAAATTCACCAGCGGAGGCGCGCCGCGTCTTTATCATTACCGGCTGGTACTGGTGCAGGTACGGACCAAGGAGTTCCGGATTTCCGGTAACGTGGATATGAAACTGTATGGTTCGCAGGACGGCAAGCCGGTGATCCTGAATGTCAGCGACATCATGACCAAAGGCACACCGGCTTTGCATTTCGCGTTTCAGTATTTCCAGAACCTGGAAGGCGATGTGATATTGCCGGCCGGGTTTCAGCCCGGCCGGGTCGAGATGGTCATCAACGAGAATGGCAAGGATCCGGTACGACAGAATTTCGATTGGCAAAACGTGACAGCTTAGGAGGTCAGTATGTTGGGCGGCAAGAAAACTCCCGCTGGGCGCATCGATACATTGGTGGGACGCAATACCACGATAACCGGTGACCTGCGTTTCAGTGGCGGCTTGCATGTCGATGGTACGGTGCAAGGCAACGTCAGCGCAGAAGCCGGCTCCGATTCGGTATTGAGTGTGAGTCAGCACGGCATGATAAAAGGCGAAGTCCGGGTGCCGAACGTGATCGTGAACGGTGCCGTGGAAGGCGATGTGCATGCCGAAAAGCGACTCGACCTTGGTGCCGAGGCCCGCATCAACGGTGATGTGTATTACAGCCTGATCGAGATGGCGGTGGGCGCCGCGGTAAACGGCAAGATGCTGCACAAACCGGCCGGCCAGGTACCCAAACTGACCCATCAATCCGGGTCTGATACCACGCCCGATAAGCCGGTCAAGGCTGGGTTATAATGGCACATGGAATCTTGACGACTGGATGACGATGGAACTCCAAACTCAATCTGCCACGCCACTGATCTTCACTACCGCCGCCGCGCGCAAGGTGAAGCAGTTGATCGAGGAAGAAGCGAACCCGGCACTCAAGCTGCGGGTATTCGTCAGTGGTGGCGGCTGTTCCGGGTTCCAGTATGGTTTCACGTTCGACGAGAACACCGAAGACGGCGATACCCGTGTGGAGAACGAAGGCGTCACCTTGCTGGTCGACCCGATGAGCTTCCAGTATCTGGCGGGGGCTGAGATCGACTACACCGAAGGTCTGGAAGGCGCGCAGTTTGTGATCCGCAATCCGAACGCTACGACGACCTGCGGCTGCGGTTCCTCATTCTCGGCTTAGACGGAATTTCCAGCTTCGGTTTTTCGTGAAGGCACCGGTCGGTGCCTTCGCTGTTTCTAGACCGGATAAATCGCGCCAAGGATGGTTGCACGCTCAGCGCCGGTCACTTCCGGCAGATTGCCGGGTTTGCCAGCCAGCGTCTCATGCGCCAGCCACGCAAATGCCATCGCTTCGACCCAATCCGGATGGATTCCGTATCGCTCAGTGGACTCGATTCGGGATTCACCGAACAGAGCGCCGAGTCGCTGCATCAGATAGCGGTTATGAACGCCGCCACCACAGATCAATACCCGCTCAGTATGCACTGCGTGATGGAGGATGGCATCGAGGATGGATTGCGCGGTCAATTCCACCAGTGTCGCCATGACATCCTGCGGCGACAATCCGGGTGTTTTCAGATGCTGGTCCAGCCAGACTGCGTTGAAGTGTTCGCGACCGGTGCTCTTGGGTGGCGGCGCGGCGAAATAATCATCTGCGAGCAATTCATGCAGCAAAGTCACATCTGTACGTCCGCTGGCAGCGAACGCACCGCCAGCATCATGAGATTTTTTGAGATGCCGGTTGCTCCAGGCATCCAGCAGCACGTTGCCCGGTCCGGTATCGAAGCCGGTGACCGGAGCCTGATTTGCCGGCAACAGGGTGACATTGGCGATACCGCCGATGTTCACTACGGCGCGCGATTCCTTTGAGTCATTGAATACTGCGCGATGAAACGCCGGTACCAACGGTGCGCCTTGACCGCCGAGCGCGATATCGCGACGGCGAAAGTCGGCCACCACAGTGATACCGGTGCGTGCGGCGATGACATTGGGATCGCCGATCTGCAGACTGAATGGATGCTGAGTGTTTGGCCGGTGGCGCACCGTCTGGCCATGACTGCCGATGGCGCGTATCTGCTTCGCAGGAACACGGGCTTTCTGCAGCAGTTCGCTGACGGCACGCGCAAACCATTCTCCCAGTTCGGTATCGAGCTCGCCCGTTGCATCGAGTGCATCGCCGGCTGGATTGCCGGAAGCGAGTTGCAGGATACCTTCGCGCAACCCGGTTTCGTAGGCCAGGAAATGATTCGCGCGTAACTGCGGGGCGGGCGTGAATTCAACCAGCGCGGCGTCGATGCCATCGGCACTGGTACCGGACATCAGGCCGATGAAGAATTGATTCACGTTCTCGGATCCGCTGAAGAAAAATCAGCGTGCGATACCGGCATTGCCATTGCTGCTGGAAGTTGCGGCAGCGGCGAGCCGCGTCGACTCGTTCACGTTATCCAGTTGCGCCAGCAGCACCCCGGTCTCACGTTCGAAATCGGGCCGATACTTGGCGAGGATCGGCGCTGCATCCGGCAACTTTACGGTGCGCGGGTTGCGTGGCACCCCGTTCACGCGGACTTCAAAGTGCAGATGCGGGCCGGTCGCCACGCCGGTCATGCCGACATAGCCGATCACCTGATCCTGCTCGACATGACTGCCGACGTGCAGGCCGCGACGGAATCGCGACATGTGGGCGTAAAGCGTGCTGTAACCGCCGCCATGCTGGATCACGACGCAGTTGCCGTAACCACCCTTGCGGCCGCGGAACACGATGCGTCCGTCGCCGGCAGCCTTGATCGGAGTTCCGGTCGGTGCAGCATAATCGACACCCTGATGCGCACGTGTGTAACCCAGCACCGGATTGAGACGGTGCAGACTGAAGCCGGAACTGATGCGGCTGAAGGACACCGGCGCACGAATCAGTGCCTTGCGTACGTTGTGGCCGTCAGGCGTGTAGTAACCGGTATCGCCATCCGGGTTGGTGTAGCGGATAACCTTGTAAGTCTTGCCACCGGTGGTGAACTCGGCAGCAAGGATGTCACCGTCGGTGATCGGTTGGCCCTGGCGCTCGATCTTCTGATACAGCACGCTGAATGAGTCACCGCTCTGAATGTCATGGGCGAAATCAATGTCCCAGGCATACAGGTGGATGAGTTTCATGGTGACCCCATCGCTGAGGCCGGCGCGGTTGGCCGCATCGAACAGGGAATTCTCGATCACGCCGTGGGCATAGGCGCTGTGGGTGATGGTCGGAATCTCGGAGACCTTGGCTATATAGCCTTGGTTCTCGTTGCGGACGTCGAATACATGCGCGGTATCGATCTGCATATGCAGACTCAACACATGCCCCTGTGCGTCGTGCAGCACGTCGATCTGTTGACCCGGGAGGATGGTTTTGAGCTGATCGGCGTCACCGCCCAGCCGCATGATGGAATCGAGATCGGTCGCGCTCAGATTGTTGGCGGCGAACAGTCTGGCCAGATTGTCGCCACGGTGGACGACCATCTGAACACTGATACCCGGCGGCACAGGCACCTGGACTGAGCCGGCAGCGGCCAGGGTCCCTGTAGCGGGAATCAGTGTGGATGCTTGTGTCACCGCTCCAGGTGGTGCAATGGAATGGCTTGCTGTGGCCGGCTGGTTGAACAACTGAAAACAGGCGCCGGCCACCGCGGTGACCAACAACATCAACCAGTAGCGATGACGCACCCGCCCCGGTTGCCGGATGACGGCTTCACCGCTTGGCTTATAATCCACTCGCAGCTGGCTGTTGGGGGCTGTCACGGTTCCGGTTCTCGGTTAAAACGCAATTACACTAGCCTGTCGGGACTTCAAGGTCAATGCCCAAATCCCGAGCTAAGTCCATGAATTCGGTGATAATTGAATCAGGCCGGATAAACCCTGGCCCTGTCTGGAGCGCGAAGTATGCCCAACCCGTCTGAAAGCCTCAAGGAACTGTGTCGCGGTGCCGACGAGGTCCTGCTGGAAGCGGAACTGGCAGAGCGGCTCAAGCGCGGCCGGCCGCTCCGGGTCAAGGCCGGCTTTGACCCGACCGCGCCTGATCTGCACCTCGGCCATACCGTGCTGATCAACAAGATGCGGCAGTTCCAGGAACAGGGCCACGAGGTGGTGTTCCTGATCGGCGACTTCACCGGCATGATCGGCGATCCCACCGGCAAGAACGTGACCCGCAAGCCGCTTACCCGGGAAGAGGTGGCCGAGAACGCCAAGACCTATCAGGAGCAGATCTACAAGATCCTCGATCCGGAACGCACCGTGATCGATTTCAACTCGCGCTGGTTCGGACAGATGGATGCCGCCGGCCTGATCCAGCTTGCCGCCAAGCACACCGTGGCGCGGATGCTGGAACGCGATGATTTCAGCAAGCGCTATAACTCGGGTCAGCCGATCGCTATCCACGAATTCCTGTATCCGCTGGTACAGGGCTACGATTCAGTCGCGCTCAAGGCCGATGTCGAACTGGGCGGCACCGACCAGAAATTCAATCTGCTGGTGGGCCGCCAGTTGCAGGAACACTACGGACAGAAACCCCAGGTTGTGATGACCATGCCGTTGCTCGAAGGTCTCGACGGCGTGCAGAAAATGTCGAAGTCACTCGGCAACTATATCGGCATCACCGAGCCGGCCGACGAGATGTTCGGCAAGCTCATGTCGATCTCGGATGGTCTGATGTGGCGTTATTTCGAATTGCTGAGTTTCCGGCCGTTGACCGATATCGAACGCCTGAAGCGCTCAGTGGCGGAAGGTGCCAATCCGCGCGATGTGAAGTTCGAGCTCGGAATCGAGATCGTGGATCGCTTCCATGGTGCAGGTAACGGCACGCGCGCGCGCGATGCCTTCATCGCCCGTTTCCAGCAAGGTGCATTGCCGGAAGACATGCCGGAGCATGAAATTTCGGTCGCAGGCGCAGATATAGCGCTGGCTCAGTTGCTCAAGCAATGCCAGCTCACCGCGAGTACCACGGAAGCCAATCGCATGCTCGAGCAGGGCGGTGTGCGTGTGGACGGCGAGAAAATCTCCGACAAGGGACTCAGACTCAAGAGTGGTGCCGAATACGTGCTGCAAGTAGGCAAACGCAAGTTCGCGCGGGCCCGCTTGCTGGCGAAACATTAGAGAGAGGATCATGCCGGGTCTGCAAAACAGAAAGATCGTGCTCGGTGTCACCGGCGGGATCGCGGTGTACAAGAGTCCCGATCTGGTACGGCGACTGCGCGAGGCGGGTGCCGATGTGCAGGTCGTGATGACGTCGGGCGCGCAACAGTTCGTCACCCCGCTGACTTTCCAGGCGGTTTCCGGGCATCCGGTCCGGACCGAGTTGTGGGACACCGCAGCAGAAATGGCCATGGGTCACATCGAGTTGGCGCGGTGGGCCGATCTGGTGCTGGTGGCGCCGGCTACCGCCGATTTCATGGCGCGGCTGGAACATGGCAGCGCGGATGATTTATTGACGACGCTGTGTCTTGCCACTGAAGCACCGATTGTCCTGGCACCCGCCATGAATTGGGCCATGTGGGGGAATCCCGCTACACAGAAGAATGTGCAACGACTCGCTGATCGTGGCGTGCAGATGCTGGGACCGGGTGAGGGCGAACTCGCCGAAGGCGAGGTGGGCATCGGCCGCATGTTGGAGCCGACAGAGATCGTGGCTGCGTTGGCCGAAGGTACCGGTATGCCGCTCCGCAATGCGCGAGTGCTGATTACGGCCGGCCCGACGCGGGAACCGATTGATCCGGTCCGGTTTCTGAGTAACCGCAGTTCCGGCAAGATGGGTTTTGCGATGGCGCGCGCGGCGGCGGAAGCCGGTGCCCGGGTGACGCTGGTAAGCGGACCGGTGCAGCTTGCGACTCCGAAGAATGTACAACGCGTGGATGTGGAGACTGCAGCCGACATGCAGGCGGCGGTGACGCGAGAGATCGCCAACGCGGATATCTTCATCGCTGCGGCAGCAGTGGCGGATTATGCCCCGGCGGAGATTGCGGCGCAGAAGATCAAGAAACACAGTGATGTCCTGCAACTCAAACTCGACCGGACCCCTGACATTCTTGCCGAAGCCGCCGCACGTGTTCCACGCCCCTTTATCGTCGGATTTTCGGCCGAGACCGAGAAGCTGGAAACGCATGCACGCGAGAAGCTGGAAAAGAAACGTCTCGACATGATCGCAGCCAACTGGGTTGGATCAGGTCGTGGCTTTGATCGCGACGATAATACGCTGATGGTTTACTGGCGCGATGGTGCGGCTGAATTGGGGACTGCATCGAAACTCGAACTGGCGCGCCGGCTGGTGGCGTTGATTGCCGATCATTACGCCAAATACCGTTAGAATCACCGCTTCATTTCCCGTTAACCCGAGGCACCGGAAACAATTGCATGCACAGTATAAAAGTGAAGATCCTCGACCCGCGCATCGGCAGTGAATTTCCTCTGCCGCAATACGCAACCGCCGGTTCAGCCGGTCTCGATCTGCGGGCTTGTCTGAAGCAACCGCTGACGTTGGCGGCGGGAGACAGCTCCCTGATTCCGTCCGGCATCGCGATTCACATCGCGGACCCCGGTTATGCTGCAGTGTTGTTGCCGCGCTCCGGATTGGGGCATAAGCACGGCATCGTGCTCGGTAATCTGGTGGGTCTGATCGATTCCGACTATCAGGGTGAAGTGCTGGTGTCGTGCTGGAACCGTGGCCGGGAAGCGTTCACTATCCAGCCCGGCGAGCGTATCGCACAGATGGTGATCCTGCCAGTGGTGCAAGCACAGTTTGAAGTGGTCGAGGATTTCGAGCAGAGCCAGCGTGGCGCCGGCGGCTTCGGTCATTCCGGACGCGGCTGAACGATCCACGCTGCGGCAACAAATACAGGAATGGATTGCCTGATGAAAATGCCGCCAACCGGCGGCATTTTTCAGCTAAATTAGCGGCAGTCTTAACCGCCGTTTTGCTGTTGGTTCTCTGCTGCTTTCAATCCCTTGAAGCGCGCGATATCGGCTTTGAACTGTGCGCGGATATCCTGTTTTTTCTGTTGTTGACTGAGCAGCAGCTTCTGGTTGGTGGCGAGCTGGTCACGCGTGTCATCGAATTTCTGCTGCAGCGAGTCTGGTACCGGTTTGCCTGCTTTGGTACGGGCGTCAACCTGACCTTGGTAATCCGCCAGTGAACCCTGCAAGCTGCCGATGCTGGCATTAGTCACATTGATCTGTGAGTCGATCGCCCCCAGGCGGCTGTTGAGATCGCGCTCCATGTCTGCGACCGAAACGTAGGTGTCGAGCAATACCTGGTCATGTGAGCGTTGTGCGGCTGCAGCATCTGCCACCTGTTTGGCTTTGGCGTCTGCATCAGCCTTCTCCTGTTTTTGCTTGGCGATTTCCTCCGGTGTTTTCTGGGCCTCGATGGTTTTTACCACCGCCCCTTGAGCATTCAGGACTTCGCTCTGTTGCTTGGCGTATTGCGGCGGAATGCTGCTGCCGTAGTGGACCACGCCTTTCTCATCAGTCCATTTGTAAAGTTTGGTCTTGCTGCCGCCCGCAAAAGCGGAAACGGAGAGGCTGGTGAGCAGCATGGCAATCAGAAATGTGGCGATTCGATTGTTCATCATGGCGATTACGTATCATCAGGCAGGCGAGGATGGAAAAAGTATAGCACCGTAACCGGGGGCTCAGACCCCGTATTGCTCGCGGTATGCCCGTACCGCACTGAGCGCGGGTGCCATATCCGCACGTGCTTCAAGCCAGCTGATGATATCCGTGAGCCGGGCGATGGCGGCGACCTCGACGCCGTGCGTCTCTTGCACCTCGGTGATCGCCGATTTGGTACCCTGACCACGTTCCTGCCGATCCAGTGCGATCACCAAGCCGACCGGCTCGGCGCCGGCCTTGCGGATAATGTCCACGGCTTCGCGTACCGCAGTCCCGGCCGTGATTACATCGTCCACGATCAGTACCCGGCCGGTGAGCGGCGCGCCAACCAAGCTGCCGCCTTCGCCATGGTCCTTGGCTTCCTTGCGGTTGAAGCAATACGGCAGATCCCGTCCATGTTGCTCGGCGAGCGCGGTTGCCGTCACCGTGGCCAGCGGGATGCCCTTGTAAGCCGGGCCGAACAGCATGTCGAACTGGATGCCGGAATCCATCACGGTCTGGGCATAGAACCGGCCCAATGCAGCCAGCATGGCGCCGCTGTTGAACAGGCCGGCGTTGAAGAAATACGGGCTCTTGCGCCCCGATTTCAGGATGAATTCACCGAAGCGCAGCACGCCGCGCTGCAATGCAAATTCCAGAAATTCATGGCGGTAATTCTGCATGACCTTGATTCCAATCACGGGTTTGGAAAACGGTCGGGTATGATACACGCTTTGCCCCGCGGAGCTGTCGTGATGCGCATCCTTACTCTGAACGTCAACGGTGTGCGTTCGGCCGCACGCAAGGGCCTGTTCGATTGGCTCAAGCGTCAACGTGCCGACGTAGTATGTCTGCAGGAGACCAAGGCCCAGGAAGATCAGCTCACCGATCCGGTGTTCCGTCCCGACAAACACCACAGTTTCTATTTCGATGCCAAGAAAAAAGGCTATGCAGGTACGGCACTGTATGCGCGGACTGAACCCGAGAAAATCATCACCGGATTCGGCGTGCCTGAATTCGATAACGAGGGTCGCTATCTCGAGGCGCAATTCAAGAATCTATCCGTGATCTCGTTGTATCTGCCTTCCGGCTCGTCCGGCCCGGAACGCCAGGCTTCCAAGGATCGGTTTCTGAAAGTGTTCATGCCGTATCTCAAATCTCTGCGCCGCAAAAAGCGCGAATACATCCTGTGCGGTGACTGGAACATCGCGCATCAGGCAATCGATCTCAAGAACTGGAAGAGCAACCAGAAGAACTCCGGCTTCCTGCCTCATGAGCGGGCCTGGCTGGACGAACTGTTCGGCCCCGCCGGTTTCGTGGATGCGTTCAGGATGGTCGATCAGCGTCCCGAGCAATACACCTGGTGGTCGAATCGCGGTCAGGCCTGGGCCAAGAACGTGGGTTGGCGCATCGATTACCAGATCATCACGCCGGGATTGAAGGATGCAGTGAAGAAAGCGGCAATCTACAAGGATCAGCGCTTTTCCGATCACGCACCGCTGATCATCGATTACGACATGGCCATCTGATCGGCGAGGTGTCCGCAGGACTGCGGGTTTTCTAATTCTGATTCCATGCCGTTTGTGTCTCGGCATACGCCAGCATCTTTTTCACCCACGGCAACAAAAAGTAGGCGGGTACCGCCAGGAAGAACGTCATCACGAAGAATGGACCATAGCCGAGCGCCTCGGCACCGATACCGCCGGCCCAGCCCGCGACCGAGCGACTCAATGCGAAGATGGACGACAACACCGCGTATTCGGTCGCCGAACGCCGTTTGTCGATGATCGCCATCAGTAACGAGAGAAACACCGCGGTGCCCAAACCCTGCGCAAACGATTCGGTTCCACTCACTGTGTATATGAGCGCACGCTGCACCGCATCCGGTTGAAATCCGGACGCGTGCACGGGTAACCAGAACGCCAGTGCCGCGTAACCCAGGTTCGGCAAGGCCTGCGCGATGCCGAGTGTCCACAAACCGTGAAAGATGCCGATACGATCGGTGATCCAGCCACCGACGATACCGCCGAGTATGGACAGGGCGAGCCCGAGATTGATCGACACCAGGCCGATTTCCGCGGGGGTCAGATGCACATCCACCATGAACGGCTTCACCATGAAGCCACCGGTGGTATCGGCGAGCTTGTAGAGCAGGATGAATCCCACCACCGGCAGGAAGCCGGGACGTTCCACCATGTCGAGAAAAGCGCCCAGCATCGGGCCCGGCGCCACTTGTACGCCACGCCTGCGCTGGGCGATGCCCAATACGATGCCCGCCACGAGTAATAAAAGTGCCCAATCGGCATGTTTCAGGCTCCCGGCGACCAGACCGAGTATGACCAGCAAGGTGGCGAGCAGCATCAGCGGACGGCCCAGTAAACTGCGCAACTCGGTCATCGGATCAACCAGCCCGGATTCCGCGCGCGCGCGTTCCTGTGGTGCAGTCAGACACACGAACCCCGACAGCACCATTACGACTGCCGCACCCGCATATACGCCGGGCCAACCGATCCAGGGTTGCAACATCAGCAGCCCACCGGCGCCCAGCAGGCCCACGCGCCAGAATGCGATCCTGAGCCCGTTGGCGCGTCCCAGTTCACGGCGATTGAACAGTTCCACGGTGTAACCGTCGATGGCGATATCGTTGGTCGCGGACAGCAGCGTGAAACAACCGATGGCAGCCCACAACCAGGCGTCGATCCGGGGGTGAACCGCGAGCACCAGCATGATGCCGGCCATCAGCAGGTTGACGGTGAACATCCAGCGCCGATGATGACGGAAATAATCGATCGCCGGCGCCCACAGAAACTTGACCGTCCAGCTCAGGCCGAACAAGGCCAGAAAACCGATTTGGGCCAGATCTGTTCCCTGTTCGCGGAAATAGACCGGCAGTACGTCGTAGAACGCGCCGAATGGAAAACCCTGGGCGAAATACAGGATTCCGACCCAGAAGAACTTGGAACGCAGCAGCGAGGGCGGTTTCATTTCTGGAGTCGGGTGAGGCGCTGGATGTGCAAAGCCATGATAACGAATTGCTTGCGGTTCAGGCTCAGTGCAACCGGCCGGCAGGTCGTTCCTGACGTGTCTGTATCACGGCGATGGGCGAGGCGTGGTGCAGGATCATGCGCCAGCCTTCCTGGGTGAGTTGATAGATATTGGTAGCGATGGCAGGAGCGCGTTCACTGTTCTCGCCCGGCACCGTGATGAATTCGTGCAGGACGTGGATCGCCAGCAGCGAATCCTGGGTGCGGACCACATCCGCCAGGCGGAAACGCAAGCCGGCGTTGTTGGCGAACATCTCTGTCCAGCTGGCCCGGATCGCCTTGTAACCAGTGATACGGGGCCCGACCGGATGGACGCAGGTGACTGCCTCGCCGGACAGCCAGACCGCCATCATGGCTTCCAAGTCGCTGTTGGCGAAGGCAGTGTAAAATGCGTTTTCCGCTTCGTCTGGGGTGGCGAACATGCTGCGGCCCGGCCTTTGTCTGGTTGCGGTGCACGATAAAAGAAATCACGCGCGCTTGCAAAGCACGCCCATGGATTCCCGATGTCCCATATCAGTCGTCACGTCATCTGCCGTCTTGCGGATATTCCCGATCAGGAAGCGCGCGGATTTTCCTTCCCCGGTGCGCAGTTTCCCGATGAATATTTCGTGGTGCGGCGCGGGGATGCTGTCTATGGTTATCGCAACCAATGTCCGCATGCCGGGAATTTTCTCAACTGGAAGCCGGATGCTTTCCTTACCCGCGATCGCTCGCTGATCATGTGTTCCGCTCACGGCGCCTTGTTCGAACCCAGTTCCGGTTATTGTGTGGGTGGTCCCTGCACCGGGCGGATGCTGGACAAGTTGCGGGTCGCGATCGAACAGAGTGAAGTCGTGGCATATCAGGACAACGAATGACTGCGTTTAAATATCAAAACAGGACACTAACATGAGTTTCGATCCGGTCGGCAAGCTCCAGGATTTGTGGACGTTCGGCGAGTACGGCGATGTGAATCCGTCCATCAGCGATGCCTCCACCTACACATTCCTCGACCCCGATACCATGAAGGAGCGCTTCAGCGCCGAGATCGAAGGCTGTTTTCTTTATTCACGTCATTGGAGCCCGATGAACCGCTATCTTGCGGACGGGCTGGCGGCGCTGGAAGGTACCGAGGATTGCTCGGTGACGGCTTCCGGGATGGGCGCTATCACCGGTACGCTGCTTCAGCTCTGTGGAGCGGGCGACGAGATCGTGGCGAGCCGTACCGTCTATGGCGGCACTTACGCGTTCATGAAGAATTTTTTGCCGCGCTTCGGCGTCACGACGCGGTTCGTCGATTGCAACGATATCGATGCGGTGCGCGCGGCGATCAGCCGCGACACGCGGGTCTTGTATTGTGAATCGATCAGCAATCCGCTGTTGGCAGTACCTGATCTGCCGGCCTTGGCGGAATTGGCGCGCAAGAGCGGCATCACCTTTGTGGTGGATAACACGTTCTCACCGCTGATCATTGCGCCCGCGCAACTGGGGGCGCACATCGTGGTGCACAGTCTCACCAAATTCATCAACGGTACCAGCGATTGCGTGGCCGGCGCCGTCTGCGCCAGCCATGAATTCATCAACAGCCTGACGGACGTCAACGCCGGCGCGCTCATGCTGCTCGGCCCGGCTCTGGACAGTCTGCGGGCGGCCAGTATCAACAAGAATCTGCACAGCCTGCATGTCCGCATGCAGCAACACTCGCGCAATGCCTTGTATATCGCCGAGCGGCTGGCTGAAAAAGGATTGAAGGTGAGTTATCCGGGCCTGCCGCAACATCCTGATCATGCACGCCTGAAACGGCTGATGAATCCCGGATTTGGATTTGGCGGCATGCTGACTCTGGACGTCGGCAGCGAAGCCGATGCCAATCGGTTGTTGACACGACTGCAGCAGGAAAGAGTGGGCTTGCTCGCGGTCAGTCTGGGTTATTTTCGCACCCTGTTCAGCCCTTCCGGTAACAGCACCTCTTCGGAAATACCCAAGGAAGAACAATTGGCGATGGGACTGACTGACGGTTTGATGCGCTTCTCTATCGGACTGGATCACGATATCGAGCGTAGTTGGGAGAGGATGCTGGGGTGCCTGGAGGAACTGGGACTTGCCTGATCAGGAGTATGTTGGCGCAAACGACCGGTAAGTCACAGATCGAAGTTGTCCAGCGGATTCGCCCACATCCCGGGATGTGATTCCTCGTCCAGTTCCACGCCGTAGTCCTCGCGCTCCATGTCGAGGGAGCCAGACCAGTCTTCCGGTGGATCAATTTGTCGCAGATTCATCTCCGGCCAGGCGTCGGCGTCATACTCAGTGACCGTGCCATCAAAATACTGGACTTCGATGGTGCCATCTGCTTCATCCACTGCCACCACCTCGAAAGTGATGCCCTGCGGATCGACGTACCATTCCCCGACCATGGGGATGAGTGGTTCTGGTTCGGTTACATTGTCCACGCTGATAGGCTCCCCGACTAAAACATTGTTACCATGCCTGCCAGGCAGGTCCGCAGGTAGACGGCGATGTTGCTTTTGCGACGCGGGATCATCCCGTCTGGAGTTTCAAGCCGTTACATGCAAGCGGTGCCTATTAGTTATAGGCCCAGATTTCAGGTTCCGCAAGCGGGTATTTAATGTAATTGAGAATGAGTCCAGAAGGACCGTGTACATGCGTGTAATTTCAGACATTTCGGGACGCTGTCATAAATGACACTGGAAAAATTCATCAACATGTTTATCGTGTTGTTCGTGGTGATGGACCCGATCGGCGTCACGCCCATGTTCGGCACACTGACGCGCGGCGGCGGGGACTTGCATCGCCGGCGCATGGCATTCAAAGGTGTGATGCTGGCTGCCGGGATCCTGCTGGTATTCGCCTTCATCGGCGATTGGTTGCTGCATACCCTTGGTATCAGTATCCCTGCATTCAAGATCGCGGGCGGCATCCTGTTGTTCCTGATCGCCATCGACATGGTATTTGCACGGCAGTCCGGTGGACGCTCGACTACCGAGCCCGAGCAGCAGGAAGCCCGCTACAAGGAAGATATCTCGGTGTTTCCGTTGGCGTTTCCGCTCATCGCCGGCCCCGGTGCGCTCACCACCATCCTGTTGATTGTCGGCGAAGCGCACGGCAGCGCCTGGTATTTCCTCAGCATGATTATAGTGCTGCTCCTGGTGCTGGCGATCACCTTGCTGTGTCTGCTGGGAGCGGGGCGGCTGATGAAACTGATGGGCGAGACGGGTGCCAATGTGATGGATCGGCTATTCGGGGTGATCCTGGCGGCGTTGGCAGTGCAGTTCGTGGTGGACGGAATCAAGGTGGGTTTTTTCAGTTGAGTTGGATTCCCAATCTTCGCTACGTCGGGGGGTGTCATGGATAGCAATAACAAATACTGGTTTAGAGCCAAGCAATATGGGTGGGGTTGGAGTCTGCCGATTTCGTGGCAGGGATGGGTGGTCGCTGCCGCGTATGCGGCATCGCTGGTACTGATTTTTCGGTTTCTCCCGCCCGTTGCCAATACGATGCTTTTCTTGTGTGGCGTTCTAGCCTCTTCTGCCATTCTGCTGTTGGTGTGCGTGCTTAAGGGCGAGCCAACAAAGTGGCGGTGGGGTAAAAAATAAACACACCTTGAGGTCCCGCCACATTCAAGGCTGCGTCTGTGTCGGCAACTGACCCGGATTACCGCCGTTCTTCAGATAATCGGCAAGCTGTAGATCCTGTTTGCTCGCTGCGTCATTTCCAAGCTTTGCATCCGTTTGCGACAGTTTCTCGAAATCCTTTTCTGAATGCGTCCGATCGTACATCCATAATCGGATGTCGAGCGCGCGATGCAGACGGTCATGCGCACCTACCCAGTCATTCTGGGCCATCGATAAATCCGCCCACTCTTCGAGGGTAGCGGCGATACCGGGCCGGTAATAACTGCTGCGATAACTGTTCAGCGCGCTTTGGTACAGCGTCGTTGCCTGTTGAATATCGCCATGTTTGCGCGCTGCCAGAGCCTGCAGGCGCTGATAGCGTGCGCTGCTGATGGCGGCCGGATTTTTGCCAAGCGCGGCACCGAGCTTGTCGAGCCATTGATCGGTATCTGCAGCATTCAGATCGAAAGCGACTTGGGTACGTCCGAACAGTGCGGCTTGCTGAATATCCGTGGATGTACCGGGATCGGCAAGCAGCTTGTCGAGACGGGTGGAGGCTTGTGCATTATCACCAGCCTGCATGTCGGCATAGGCATTCAGTAACGCTACATGCTTTGCGATTATGGCGAATTTGCCATTGACAAGGGCGCTGTCCGCATTTGCAAGGTAGGTGCGCGCTGCAGCGTATTCACCTTGCCCCAGCGCGCTGTCGGCAAGATCGACGAGGGCATCGAGCTGTCCTTCAAGGTTGTCCACGCTGCGATATTGCACCAGCGCGCGTTCGAAATAACCGCGGGCTTCCAGATACCGATTGTCGGCATAAGCCTGCATGCCCAGTGACATGGCGTCGCCGCTGTTGGTCACCACCGCCGGTTGGGGCATGGGCTTGCTGCCGCAGGCAGTGAGCAGCATCGTTGTTGCTGCCAGCAATATGCCGCTGAAGTAAATTGAAATAGAACTTTTCTCAAAACGTCGCGAGCGCAGGGAGAACGAGGCGCGGGGTGGCGAGAAACCGGAGTGTACACGGTAGTACATGAGGATTTCGAGCCGACCCGCAACGACGTTATACCAAGCGCAGCAGTTTTGAGGAAAGTTCTTATTCATTGGGCGGCCTCGGCGGCACCACTTTCTCGGTCGGCGGTTTGTTGACCGAGGACGATATTGGCCAGGTGTTCTCCAGCGCCCGCAAGGTCCGGTCGGTGTCGTCGAGTACCTGCCTGGTTTGCAGCACCATGTCGGGCAGAGACTGCATCTGCCCGTTCACGCCGCTTAGTGTGGTATTGAGCTGATTGACCAGTTGCGGAAGCTGCGCGGATGCGGCATTTGCGTTTTGCACCAGCGGCTGCAGGTTCTTGAGTGAGGTGTTGAGCGACTGGATGGCGCCGGTCAGATTGGCTTCGGTCCGTGGATCGTAGAGCAGTTTGCCGATGCTGCCGTTGCCCGATGCCATCTGCCCACTCACCGATTTCAGATTGGCGCTCACCGCAGCCAGGTTCTGCACGATCTGCCCCACTTGCTTGGGATCGATCTGGGTGCTGATCTGGTCGAGGCGCGCCAGGGTCGCTTTCACGTTATCGAGCACCGGGGCGACCTGCGCCAGGATCTGATCGACTGACAGCGGTTCTTCGAGCGTGAGCGTGGCGCCGTCCGGGATTGGCGGTTTATTCGCGGAGCCAGCGGTGATCTCGATTGCGGTGTTGCCCAGTACCGAGAGTTTGCTGAGCCCGGCCTTGGAGTCGGTGCGGATCAATTTGTGGAATTTCTCGAGTACCTGCATGGTGATCGCGATACGGTTGTCCGGGGTGATTCCCAGTTTGCTGACACTCCCCACATCCAGGCCCGATACGATCACATGGGTATCGGTGCTGATTCCCTGGGCGTTATGAACGTAGGCATGCAACTCGAATTTTTTCTGAAAATACCGGGTAGTCTGCTTGTTGAACACCAGCACCAGGAACAACAGCGCGATGGCGGCTAGTACAAACGCACCGACCAGCCGTTCGCGTGCCGTGTAAGACAGGCGGTGGATGTAATGCGTCCTGGATTTACGGTTTTCGTCAGTCATTTTGGGTGCTCAGGCGGCTGCATGCAAAAACTGCTGCACGGAAGGTAATGGAGCAGCAGCGAAAGTGGCCCAATCCGTGAAGTGTTGTACACCTTGGGGATGAATAAATACGATTTCATGCGCATGTCGTTTGACGAAGCCGAGGTTATGAGTGCTTACCAGCACCGCCAGGCCACGTTCCTGCGCGAGTTTTATATAGATATCCGATTCCCGTTTGCGACAGTCTTCATCGGTCATGTGGAAGGGTTCGTCAAGGAACACCAGTTCCGGCGAGAGCATGAGACAACGGGCGATCGCGAGCAAGAGTCGTTGGTGCTGGTTGAGCAGGGCCGGTAACGCATCATATTGGCCCGGGTATTCGAGGAATGTAAGCAGTTCCATGGCGCGCTCGTGGACAGCTTCACGTTCCCCCAGATGGTGATAGAGCGCCGGCAGCATGACGTTGCTGATTCCGTCCAGCACTGACAACAGTGGCGCCCCTTCACTGATGAAGGCGACACGGCAGCGCAATTTGCGCCAGCCCGGGGTATCCAATGTCGAGATATCGTGGTCCAGTATCCGCAGTTTCCCCGCTGCCGGATCCACTCCGGCCAATGCCCGCAGATACGCGGTCTTGCCACTGCCGTTCGGCCCAACTACACAGATGATGCGACCGGGTTCCACCTCCAATGACAATGCATGTTCGAACGTGGAACCATCCTCATGGTGCGGACGCAACGCTTCGGCGTGGAGCAGGGTATTCACTGGGCCACCACCGCCAGTAGTCCGTCCACCACGAACACCAGCACCAGGCTGGTGACGATGGCGCGCTGGGTATGTTGTGGCAATTCGGTCGGCGAATTGCGCACCCGCAGTCCATGAAAACAGGCAGTACCGGAGATGATGATGCCGAACAACAGATTCTTGAGTATGAAGATCAATACTTGTGCTGGTTGCAGAGACTCTGCCAGATGTTTCAATTGGTGCGCAGTGACCAGGTGGAACAACAAACCATTGAGGAACACGCCGCCGAACAGTGCGATGGCTGCGAAATATACCGCCAACGTAACTTGTGCGATCGCCGCTCCGACGATACGTGGTGTGACGAAGAACTCCCGGACATTGATGCCCAGCAGTTCCAGTGCTTCCACTTCACCATGCAGTTTCATGTAACCCGTATCCACGGCAATTGCGGAGCCGGAGCGACCGATCAAAACGATGGCGGTCAGCAACGAAGACAATTCCACGCCCACGATACCGATGAGCAACGATCCTACATCGCGTTCACTACCCAGCGCCTGCGCCAGCGTCAGCAACTGTGAGGTGATGGAAAAACCTACCGCGAGGGCCAGCAGTGTGATCACCGGCAACGCATCCACGCCCGTGAAGATGATCTGCGAAGTCAGCGATTGACGGGTGGCGCGGTTGAATAAGCGTCCACTTCTGAACCAGTCGTGCAGTGCGTCGATGATGAACGTGGTCAGATCCAGCAGATAACCGCCCAGCGACAGGGTACGACGCCCGGTCCAGCCGAGCGTGTTGAAAAGCCTGCCGGCGCGCACCTCACTCACGAGTTCCTCGAGACCCTTTGGACCGAAAATATGTAACGTAGGTGACAGCCTAGAAGAAGGCCGGACCATCTGCAATAGCCCACGTCTGCCGGATTCAGCGGCGGATAAACACCAGATCACGCACCGGGTGGCCGCGATTCAGGCCGCGGCGTTCGAATTTGGTGAGTGGGCGTTCGGTGGGGCGCGGCACGTAGTGGTCATCCGCGGCGGTATTGATCAACCCGGGGCAGGCTGTCAGCACCGTCAGCATGTATTCGGCATATTCCGGCCAGTCAGTAGCGAGCCGGAAGTGTCCGCCGGGTTTGAGTTTCCCGGTGACGCAGGCCGCAAATTCCGCTTGCACGATGCGGCGCTTGTGGTGGCGTTTCTTGGGCCAGGGATCCGGGAAATACAGCAATACTGCTTCGAGACTTGCATCCGGCACGCAACGATTGAGTACTTCGACTGCATCGGCGCAGATTACGCGCACATTATCGAGATGTGCGCTGACCAGGGTATTGAGCAGGCGGCCGACACCGGGTCTGTGCACCTCGATGCCGATGAAATCGTGGTCGGGATGCAAACCTGCAAGTTCGCTCAGAGTATCGCCGTTGCCGCAACCGATCTCCAGCGTACGCGGCGCATCACGCCCGAAGATGTCATGGAAATCAAACCCAACATCAATCTGCAAACCGTAGCGCGGCAGTAATTTATCGAGCGCACGGGTTTGCGCGGGTGTCATGCGGCCTTCGCGGCGCACGAAACTGCGGATGCGGCGGGGTTCCATTTCGGTCATGGCCGGGATGATATCCGTTAAGAGATTGCTTCAGCCGGATGACCGGTTTCGTAATGACCTGCCAGAAATAGCGTCATTGCGAGGAGCGGAGC
>JBOIBL010000011.1:0-9563 GCA_050739495.1 Gammaproteobacteria bacterium
GCTGTTCGACAGCGCAGCCTGTTCCTGTTGCACCAGCCAGCTGACCGCGGGCATTACTTGAGGGGTCGCCAAATGATAACCGGGGCCGGTCAGCCATTTGCCGTTCACCACCAGGGTCGGGACGTCGAGTATGCCGTAACGTTGAGCTAACACCTTGGCCTGAACCAGCTTGGTATCCACATTCAGCGAATTCCAGGCGTCATTGAATTGTTTGGCAGTGATGCCGAATTGCTGGACAAAAAATTTACGGAATGCATCCTCGCTGTCGAGTTGCAGATGGTCGACATGGATTGCATGAAAGATGGCGGGATGTGCTTTGTCTGCCAATCCCAGTTCTTCGGCCGCGAAGTAGGCGCGCGCATCGATATCCCAGGCCGGGTTGAGCGCGGCCGGTATACGCCGGAACACCACGTTGTCCGGTTTGCTGCGCAACCAGGTATCTACGTAATCCTCGAGCGCGTAGCAATGCGGGCAGCCGTACCAGAAGAATTCGATTACCTCGATCTGGCCGGGTTGCACGGAAGTGGGTTGTGCCGGCACGACCGGGATGTAATTCACGCCAGCCTTGAACGGAGCCGCGGGCGCAGTGCCGGCTGCGAGTGTCAGCCCCGGCAGCATCGCCAGTGACAGGCATAATGCAGCGAAGGTTTTCATGTCGGTTATCCCCCTGCGGCTCCCGGACCTGACCGAACCCGCACTATCCTGAGAGTGGTCAGCGCCGGGGAAAGTTCAGGATTACGGTTGTACCGGCGTGGCGTGCAGCCCTTCAATGTAAGACGCTACGGCTTTCATCTGGTCGGCACTGAGTCGCGCAGCGATGGTATCCATCATGGGCGATTTGCGGGCGCCGCTGGCAAATGCCTGCAACTGACTGATCACGTATTCGGCGTGCTGCCCGGCCAGCGCCGGCGCGAGCATGGGGGCATTCCCGGCGCCATCCGGTCCGTGACAGGCGGCGCAGGCGGGAATCTGGGCGGACTTGTCACCGCCGCGATAAAGTGTCTCGCCTGCCTTGACCAGACCCGCATCGGCTTCACCCGGCCGGACCTGCTGACTGGCGAACCAGGCGGCCACGTTCTGCATATCCTGTGCGCTCAGTCCAGCCGCCATCCCGGCCATGATCGGATTCTTGCGTTCACCCGACTTGAAGCGCTCCAGTTCCCGGACGATGTAATCCGCATTCTGTCCTGCCAGTTTCGGGAACTGGCCGCTGGCGCTGTTGCCATCCACCCCATGACAGGCGGCGCAGACAGTAGCGGCTTTTTTCTGGCCCGCGGCGGCATCGCCGCTGGCAGCTACGTTGGAAGCGAATGCGACGGCACCCAATACGACCGTGGTCATCACAAACTTGTTCATGCAGAACAGCTCCTCGGCTGAAAATCGGACGGCGTGGCGGCCATGCGTTATGCTCGCGGAGCGGATGCCCGCGAGCTGGGCCTGCCACAAATGAAGTTCGGATTTTACACTAAACGCTGGCCTGCCAAGGCCGTCACCACGGGGTTCCGATGCCAGCCGATTTCCGCCATACGCGGTTTCTCAAGAGTGCGTCCTCGCTCAACGATCTGCCAGCCGATGCGGGTTACGAGGTGGCGTTCGCGGGTCGTTCCAATGCCGGTAAATCCAGCGCCCTCAACGCTATCACCGGCGTGAACGGGTTGGCCCGCGTCAGCAAGACGCCAGGGCGTACCCAGCTCATCAATCTGTTTACGCTGGATGAGAGCCGGCGGCTGGTGGATCTGCCGGGCTATGGCTATGCCAGGGTACCGGAAGCGGTACGAGCCCAATGGGGGCAGTTGATGGAGCAGTATTTCAGCTACCGACATGTGCTCGCAGGCTTGGTCCTGGTGATGGATATCCGCCACCCGCTCACGGATTTCGACCAACGGATGCTGGCCTGGTGCGAACCATTGAACCTGCCAGTGCTGATCCTGCTTACCAAGGCCGACAAGTTGACTCGCAACCACGCCAACCAGGCCAGTCGGACAGTCACTCAGCGGCTCTCAGCTCAATCAGTGCAGGTACAGGTTTTCTCGGCGCTATCCCGGGACGGTGTGGACGCGGCACGCGAGATCATTGCCGGCTGGCTAGAGATGACATAATTGGAAGCGGTGAGTTAAAAAAAACCCCGGTGCCAAAGGGGGAAAACACCGGGGTCAATGGCTTCACCCGGCTTGGGGAGACCGGGCTGCTGTGCCCGCTCAGGGAGGTGAGCAGGCTGAGTGCCATTGCGGCCCTCACAGTGTTTGAGACTCGGTCTAAGTAAAAGTTCCACCCCCAGCGAGGATTTTCATGACGCTTTGGTAATCCTGCCCACGCCAAGCTGGGTATTCCAGGCACAGGCTCAATGAGCCTCGTCCCAGTTGGCACCCACCCCCACGTCCACCACCAGCGGTACTTTCAGCTGTGCGGCTCCGGCCATCAGGCTGGTGGCGTTTTTCTTGAGCGTTTCCAGCGCCGCTTCCTCGACTTCGAACACCAGTTCGTCGTGCACCTGCATGATCATGCGGGCCGGCAGCTTGCTGTCCTGTAACCAGCCTTGCACGTCGATCATGGCGCGTTTGATGATGTCCGCCGCGGTGCCCTGCATCGGCGCATTGATGGCAGTACGCTCGGCGTATTGTCGCAATTGCGCGTTGCGAGCCCGGATATCGGGGAGATACAAGCGTCGTCCAAACACGGTCTCCACGTAACCCTGTTCGCGCGCCAGTTCACGGGTACGGTCCATGAAAGCTTTCACGCCGGGATAGCGTGCGAAGTACAGGTCCACATATTCCTGTGCCGCGCTGCGTTCGATGCCGAGCTGTTTGGCGAGGCCGAACGCCGACATGCCGTAGATCAGCCCGAAGTTGATGGCCTTGGCGGAACGGCGCTGATCAGCGCTGACCTGGTCGGGCGCGCTCCCGAATACTTCCGCAGCCGTCGCGCGGTGAATATCCATGCCTTGTGCGAACGCCTTCAACAGACCCGCATCACCTGACAGATGCGCCATGATGCGCAGTTCGATCTGGGAGTAATCTGCGGCGACGATCTTGCAGCCGGGTGGTGCGATGAACGCCTGGCGAATACGACGGCCTTCCGCGCTGCGCACCGGAATGTTCTGCAGGTTGGGATCGGTTGACGACAGCCGTCCGGTGGCGGCCACCGCCTGATGATAGGACGTATGTACGCGGCCGCTGCGTGAATTGACCTGCAACGGCAGCTTGTCCGTATAAGTTGATTTGAGTTTGCCGAGTCCCCGGTACTCGAGGATAACTTTTGGTAGTTCGTACTCGTCAGCAAGTTCTTCCAGCACATCTTCCGCGGTGGAAGGCTGACCACCGGGGGTCTTGCGCTTGACCGGCAGTTGCATCTTCTCGAACAGGATGCGCTGCAACTGTTTGGGTGAATCCAGGTTGATGGATTCACCGGCCAGCGCATAGGCTTTTTCTTCCAGTTTACGCAGGGTGTCTTCGATCTCGCGGCTCTGTGCGTGCAACATCTCGGTATCCAGCAGCACGCCGGTGTGCTCCATCTCAAGCAGTACGGGTACCAGTGGCATCTCGATATTTTCGTACAGCGCTTTCAGTTTCGGTTGCGCTGCAAGTCTTGGCCACAGTGTCTGATGCAGGCGCAAAGTCACGTCGGCATCTTCGGCAGCGTATCGGCTGGCATCGTCGATCCGCACCTGATCGAAGCCGATCTGCTTGGCGCCCTTGCCGGCCACGTCTTCGTAATGGATGGTCTTGTAGTTTAGGTATTTGCTGGCCAGCGAATCCATGTCATGCCGGCTCGCGGTGCTGTCCAGCACATAGGATTCCAGCATCGAATCGTGTTTGATCCCGCTGAGCCGGATGGCATAGTTGCGCAACACATGTGCGTCGTATTTGATGTGGTGGCCGAGTTTGGCGTGTTGCGCACTCTCCAGCAGCGGCTTGAGTCGTGCCAGGGTCTGCTCGCGATCCAGTTGTGGCGGTGCATCGGCATAGCGGTGTGCCAACGGCATATAGGCTGCTTCACCGGTCTTGATCGCAAACGAGACGCCGACGATCTCGGCCTGCATGTAATCCAGGCTGGTGGTCTCGGTATCGAATGCGAACAGCTCCGCCTGTTCCAGTTGCGTCAGCCACTGCTGCAAGGCGGCTTCGGTCAGGATGGTGTCATAGCGCACCGGTTTGTCTGTGGCCTTGGCAACGGTCGGTTTCGCGACCGATGTGGAGTTCGCAGGCTTGTCCTGTTTCTCTTTCAGCCAGCCGAAACCGAGACGTGGGTACAAGGCGGCGAGTGCTGCAGCGTCCGGCGCCCGCATGTGCAGTGCATCGGCCGCGAGCGGCAGATCCAGATCGCAATCGATGGTAGCGAGCTGGCGCGACAGCATCGCCTGTTCGCGGTGTTCCGCGAGTTTGGCCGGCAGTTGTTTGGCACCGCGGATGCCCAGTTGCGGGATCTCGTCCAGGCGTTTGTACAGTTCTTCCAGGCTGCCGAAATGTGTGAGCAGCGGCGCGGCGGTCTTGGGGCCGATGCCATGCACGCCGGGGATGTTGTCGGACGTGTCGCCCACCAATGCCAGATAATCGATCATCTGTTCCGGCCAGACATCGAATTTTTCCTTCACACCTTCGCGATCCAGTGTCGAGCTGGTCATGGTGTTCACCAGAGTGATGTGCGCGTTGACCAGCTGTGCGATGTCCTTGTCGCCGGTCGAGATCAACACATCCTGACCGTTCGCGGCGGCACGTTTCGCCAGGGTGCCGATCACGTCATCCGCTTCCACGCCGCTGATCTGCAGCACCGGGAAACCCATCGCTTGCACCAGTTCCAGCAACGGCTCGGTCTGCGCCGCCAGATCGTCCGGCATCGGCGGGCGGTTGGCCTTGTATTCCTCGAATATCTCGTCGCGGAAAGTTTTGCCACGGGCATCGAATACCACCGCGACCTGATCCGGTTGATAGTCGCTGAGCAGACGTTTGAGCATGTTGGCGACGCCGTACACCGCGCCGGTCGGTTCACCCAGCGAGTTGGTCATTGATGCCGGCATCGCGAAGAACGCGCGGTACAGGTACGAGGAACCATCTACCAGGATCAAGGGTTTCCGCTGTGGCTTGCTTGCAGTATTCATTCGGGCAATTCATCCAGTGACATCAGGTCAGCGAGCGTTTCGCGCCGGCGTACCAGTGTGGCGTGCGTGCCGTTCACCAGCACTTCAGCAGGGCGTGGCCGACTATTGTAATTGGAACCCATGCTGGCACCGTAGGCACCGCAGTCCATGATGGCCAGCAAATCACCGGCTTGAACCGCGAGCCGGCGTTCGCGTGCCAGTACATCCGCGCTCTCGCACACCGGTCCGACTACATCGTATATCGCCGGGTCCGTTCCGGGTGTGATTTCGCGTACCTCGTGCCAGGCGTCATACAAGGCAGGTCTCAGCAGTTCGGTCATGCCGGCATCGCTCACCAGCAGTTTGGCATGTGGAGTGACTTTCAGGTATTCGACGCGCGTCAACAGCACGCCGGCGGCGCCCACCAGTGCACGACCTGGTTCAATCAGCATCTGCAATTTGCGATCGCCGAGTGCGTCACGACCGGTGGCGATGAATCTGGCCATACTCGGAATAGTCTCGTCGCGATAACGGATCCCGAGCCCACCACCGAAATCGACATGTTCAAGTTGCGCGCCGAATGCCGCATAACGGTCGGCGAGCGTCGCCACGCAACGCCACGCTTCCGCATACGGCGCCAGTTCCGTGATCTGCGAACCGATATGACAGGCGAGGCCGATCAGCCGGACTCCCGGTAGTTCGAGTGCGTGGCGTACGACCTGTTCTGCAGTTACGGCATGAATGCCGAATTTTGAAGTGGCGTGTCCGGTGTGGATGTGCGGATGCGTTTGGGCCTGGATTTCGGGGTTTATGCGCAAGGCCACCGGCGCGCAAATCTGCATCGACACGGCAAGCGTGTTGACCTGTTCCAGTTCCGCGGCGGATTCGATGTTGAAACAGCGAATCCCGACCTGTAGTGCCCGCCGGATTTCATCGGCACTTTTGCCGACACCCGAGAACACGATCTTTTTCGGATCGCCGCCGGCGCGCAATACGCGTTCCAATTCACCACGCGAGACGATATCGAAGCCAGCGCCGAGCCGGGCCAAGATCTGCAATACCGCAAGGTTGCTGTTGGCTTTTACCGCATAGCAGATCAGATGGGATGTTCCAGCGAGTGTCTGCGTGAGGCTGGTATAGGCTTGTTCGATGGCGTGTCGTGAATATACATAAAGCGGGGTGCCGAAGCGGACCGCGAGTTCGGATAGATTTACCGCCTCGGCATGCAGGACACCGCTCCGGTATCGGAACGACGAGTCATGTGCGCGGTCGTCGCGCGACATGTTTAATGGGTCTTCCGCGGCGGCGGGGTCTGTTGAGAAGGGGCTGCTTTCACTGTCGGGGGCAGGCTGGATGCCGCCGGAGCACTGATGGTGCCCACTGCCGGAGTGGCATAGGTGATGGCGTGCGGCACGGCGGGTTGTTTCGGCAGATACAGCGGACCGATCTGACCGCAACCGGCGAGCGTGCCCGCGCAGATGGCATACAGGATGAGGTCGCGACGGTTCAGCATGTGCGCAGTATAAAGGTGTTACATTTAAATCATATATGGCTGGGGAGTTATCCACATGAGCCATCTGCAATTAGTTGCCTGGATCGCCTGTGCGGTGCTGGTGCTGTTCGGCATCATCGGACTCGGCTTGCTGCTGGGTGGTTGCAAGCGGTTGTTCAAATTGCATCTCATCAACGGCAGTGGCCGCATCCTGTCCGGCCTGATGCTGGTGTTCGCGACTGCCTTCATTGCTGCCTTGCTGCTGGATTTGCGCACCTATCTTGCACTTACCGCGGAACAGCCTGTCGCCACCATTGAATTCAGCAAGCTGGGTCCGCAGCATTTCCAGGCCAGGCTCCGGGATGCGGCCGGCAGCATTACCACGACCGATCTGCACGGCGATCAATGGGAACTGGATGCCCGGGTCATCGCCTGGAAGGGCTACGCAACGATCCTGGGCTTGCACAGTCTGTACCGGCTCGACCGTTTGAGCGGACGCTATGCCAACGTCGGCCAGGAGCTTCACGATATTCATAGCGCGGTGGCGCTCAGTTCTTCGTCGGGCCTGGATAGCTGGGCCTTGTTGCACCGGCATCCGGGCTGGATGCCCTGGATGGAGGCCAGTTATGGCAGTGGAGTGTTCCTGCCCATGGCCGATGCCGCCAAATACCAGGTCACCCTCAGCCCTACCGGGCTGATGGCCAGACCAATAAATATGGCTGCCGCCCAAGCGGTTGAAAAATGGTAGGTTTTTCCCAATCCGGTAGCAGAACCAGTGCGTGCAATGAAGACAATACCAGCTTGTTAGTTGTCTTGGATTATGTTAAAACAAGTACGGTAATTGGTAAGCGTATAGGGCATTATCGAACCCCAGCCGCCTTACCAGCAAGCCGGTCAGTACCGAGGGAGCAGGGAGATTGCAAGTATGACGCTGAAAAAATTCATGGACTCCTTGACCGGGAAATCGGCCGAGACCACTTCCCAGTTCTCCGGTTACGTACACGACATAGATACGGCGACATGCTTGTTCTGCCCTTACGGTGCCGATCTTGAGCCCGGAGATCGGGTCGAGATCCACGACGAGAAAACCGTCTTCGGCCGGGTGCAACGCCGCCGCCTGGTCGAGATCACCGAGGTGAAGGAATTCCGTACCAACGGACGCCTGATCACGCTGGGTTCAAACACGGCTACGCCGGAACAGATGCAGCGTATTTCCGTAGACAGTGACGTCGCAGTGGATCAGTTGCTGACCCATCGCATGGGCACGGCAACCTATGACAAGGGCAAGCCACCGGTCGTGGTGTATTTCCAGCCGGCTGAGGAAGATTGATCAATCAAAGCGTCAGGCGATAGCAGATACGCCGTTATTTGAATGCCGCGCGATCCAGCACGGCCATGGTGATGCGCGAAATGCACACCAGCCTGTCATCCTTGTCGGTAATCCTGATCTCCCATACCTGAGTGCTGCCGCCGATATGCAACGGGCGCGCGATCCCGGTGACTTCGCCGTCGCGCATGGCGCGGATGTGGTTGGCGTTGATGTCCAGTCCGACACAGAGTTTCTTGCTGCGATCCACCACCAGGTTCGCACCGGTGCTGCCGAGCGTCTCGGCCAGCGCTACTGAAGCACCGCCGTGCAGGATGCCGGCCGGTTGTTTGGTGCGTTCATCCACCGGCATCACCGCCTTCAGATAGTCGTCACCGACCTCGGTGTAACGGATGCCCAGGTGTGTGACCAGGGTCTTCTGCTGATAGGTGTTCAGTTCCTCGACACTGAACGGTTCAAACCAGATGCTCATGTCAGTTCTCCATTGCCAGCAAGTCGCAGAAATGAAAGCGCTGTTCGCGAGTGACGCGTTCACCGATGCTCAGGGGAATCGGCTTGCGGAATACCGGTCCGTTATATACGAAGCTGTGAAACTCGCCGTTCTCGCCGCAAGGATCCACGCCAGCGGGAAACTCACCAAGCAAAGTTTCATCATACTCGCGGCCTGAAAATCCGGCGCCTAAAACGTGTCCGTCCACACAACACAGGACTGCCTTGAAGCCGAGCGCGATGAATTCCCGTGCCAACTTGTCGGTGGGCCGTAACCAGAGCGGGAATACGCCATGCATATCGATTTTATGAAGATTATCGAGCCGGTATTGCCGGATATCTTCCAGGAACAGATCACCGAACGCGATGTGCCGGATGCCTTGCGCTTTGATATTTTCCAATGCGGTCTGCATCTTCTGTTCGTATTCGGCATTGGAAGGGTTTTCTGACAATCTGATCTTGTGCAATGGCAATCCGATGGCTGCCGCCTGCGCCTCCAGCAAGTCCTCGCGTACACCGTGCATGCTAATGCGGCCGTAATGATCGTTGACACTGGTGAGCAGGCCGCGTACTTCGTAATCGACTCGCTTGCGTAACTCATATAAAGCCAGCGCGCTGTCCTTGCCGCCGCTCCACGACAGGATGACAGGGATACGGTCCATGTCAGGTGCGCAGGTAGGACGCGCCGTTCACATCGAGGATGCAGCCGGTCGCCGACAGCATGCCGTCGGCGGCCAAACGGACCACTGCTTCGGCGATCTCTTCGGCCGTTGCCACCCGGTTGAGTGGACTCTGCTTGCGGATCGCATCACCGCCCGGACCGTCGAGCAGGGTCGTGGTCATGTCGGTGCGCACGAATCCCGGTGCGACCACCCCGACAAAGATGTTACACGGTGCCAGCGCCCAGGCCAGCGATTGCGAAAGCTGGTTCAGCCCCGCTTTCGCGGCACCATAGGCGGGTGCATCCGGTTCGCCGCGGAACGCGCCGCGTGAGGAGATGTTGATGATGTGACCGCGCCGCTGTTTCATCATCACCTGCGCGGCACGGAAGCACAGGTTGGCTGGCGCGATCAGATTGGTCCCAATGGTGATGAGCCTGGTAGCCTGCAAATCGTATTAAAGCGATTCATTGACCGTTTTCACCTCATAGATACCGGCGTTGTTCACCAGCACATCAAGCC
>JBOIBL010000012.1:0-10282 GCA_050739495.1 Gammaproteobacteria bacterium
CCGGCCGGATACCGGGCGTCACCACCAGTAACCGGTGGTCGATGAATTCGCGCAATCTCGCGGCTTCCATGCCGGACGACACCACTCCATCGCAACCCGCTTCGAGTGCCCGGCGAGCGCGCGACAATACCAGTTCCTCGACATCGCACTGGAAACCGAGGTCATCGAGATCGCCGCGATCCAGACTGGTGAGTGCAGTCACCGCCAGTACCTTGAGCTTGCCTTTCACTTCGGCCGCTGCTTGCATGATTGACTGATTACCGTGGATGGTGCAGAAAGTAGCGCCGCGTTGTGACAACTGACGCACGGCGGCCTGAACGGTGGCCGGGATGTCGAAGAATTTCAGGTCCACGAATACGCGTTTGTCGTGTTGCACCAGCCACTCCAGCAGTTCGAAGTAACCGCCGCTCATGAACAGTTCCAGGCCGATCTTGTAGAACCGTACCGAGTCGTCCAGCGTGGTCACCAACTGGCGGGCTGAATCGGCATCAGGCACATCCAGCGCGAAGATGAGTCGCTCACGGCGCGGTACGGGATTGCTGGAGAGCATGGGCGTGTCTTTCAGTAGGAACCGGGCCGCGATTTTATCATGCTGTCCGCGCTGGTCCCGCGGCATGTGCGTGTCCGGTGAGGCGGTTATATTCGCGCTCGGCATACCGGTCGGTCATGCCGGCGATGTAATCCGCAACTATCCGGGCACGACCGGCAGCACCCTGAGCGGCTTTGACGTGGCTGATCTGGCTGGCAACGGCATCCGGCAAGTCTGCATGGCCTGAAAAATAGGCCTCGAACAAGTTGCTGATGATGCGGGTCGCGCGCTCGTTCATGCTTTCCACCCGCGGGTGGTGATAGAGGTGACCACGCAGGAATTGCGACAGCTCGCGGTTCCGGGTCTGGATGGTTTCGCTGAAGCCGATCATGGGCCCGGGCAGAGCACGTACCGATTCGATATCAGAGGGATTGGCCGCCGCGATGTTGGCACGGCTTTGTTCGATGAGGTCGGTCACCAACTGGTTGATGATGCGGCGTACGATCTCATGACTGCGGCGGCGCGGTGGCAGGTCGGGGTAGTGCGCAGCGACTGCCTCGTGATGGATACGAAACAGATCGATTCCCAGCAGTTGTTGGACCTTTATGAGACCAGCACGCAGGCCATCATCCACATCGTGGCTGTTGTAGGCGATCTCGTCTGCCAGATTGGCGAGCTGCGCTTCCAGCCCCGGTTGGGTGCGTTCCAGAAAACGTCGCCCAAGTTCGCCGAGTGAGCGGGCGTTGCTTGCCGAACAGTGTTTGAGGATGCCTTCGCGGGTTTCAAAGGTGAGATTAAGGCCCGGGAAATCCGCATAGCGCTCTTCGAGCTGATCGACCACCCGCAAGGATTGCAGGTTATGTTCGAAACCACCGTAGTCACGCATGGCGGCATTCAAGGCATCCTGGCCGGCATGGCCGAACGGGGTGTGCCCAAGGTCGTGGGCCAGCGCGATGGCCTCCGTGAGCGGTTCGTTGAGCCCGAGCGCCACCGCCACACTGCGTGCGATCTGGGCCACTTCCAATGAGTGCGTGAGGCGGGTCCGGTACAGGTCGCCTTCGTCATAGACGAACACCTGGGTCTTGTACATGAGCCGCCGGAAAGCGGTGCTGTGGATGATGCGATCCCGGTCGCGCTGGTATTCGGTGCGATACACAGGAGCGGTCTCCTGGTACCGACGGCCATGCGAATTATGGTCGTGGGCAGCCCAGGGTGCAGGTCCGGCATGGACGTTCATGGCGGCTTCAGAGCGGCTTGCCGGCGAGCGTATCGGCCAGCGCCGCCGGGGCGAAATCGGCGCTTACCACGGCCTTGCCGATGCCACGTGGCAGCACCAGTCGCAGCTGACCGTCACGAACTTTCTTGTCGCGTTGCATATGCCGCATGAAATCTGCCGGGCTGAGTGAGTCCGGCGCTTTGACCGGCAGCCCTGCACGTTCGAGCAGACGACCGATACGCCGGTACTCGGCTGCGCTCAGCCAACCCAGGCGACTGGAAACTGCGGCGGCCATCATCATCCCGACTGCCACAGCTTCGCCGTGCAACCATTCGCCGTAACCCATGCCCACCTCGATGGCGTGTCCAAAGGTGTGGCCGAGATTCAGCAGTTCGCGTTGACCGGTTTCATGCTCGTCGGCTGCTACGACTTCTGATTTGAGTTCGCAGGAACGGTACACGACGTGGTTCAAGGCCTCGTTGTCGCGCGCCAGCAGTGCCTGGACATTGGTTTCCAGCCACAGGAATAGATCTGCATCGGCCATGATGCCGTATTTGATGATCTCGGCGAGACCGGCGCTGAAATTACGTGCATCCAGGCTGGCAAGTGCCCCGGTATCCGCAATCACGGCCCGGGGCTGGTGGAAAGCACCGATCATGTTTTTGCCATAGCGATGATTGATCGCAGTTTTGCCGCCTACGGAAGAATCCACCTGCGCCAGCAGCGTGGTCGGCACTTGCAGATAGGGAATGCCGCGTTGATAACAGGCTGCCGCGAAGCCGGTGAGATCACCCACCACGCCACCACCGAGCGCGATCAGCGTACAGTCGCGACCCAACTCGTTCTTGAGCAAGAAGGTAAGAATACGGTCCAGGGTCGGCCAATGTTTGTTCTGCTCGCCGTTGGGCAAGGTAATGCTGTGTGGCTTGAGATCGGCGAGGGCGTTTTGCAGGCGTTTTAAATAGAGCGGTGCGACTTTGTCATCGGTGACGATGCACACCGCGCCACGCTTGCAATACGGCTCGAACACATCACGCTGATCCAGCAGACGGGTACCGATGTGGATCGGGTAACTGCGCGGGCCCAGGTTGACGGTAAGGGATTTCATGGTGGTCAGCCGGCATGCTGCGCCGGTGCTGCGTGGTGTTCCAGTTCGCGTACGATCTGGCGCGCCAATGCGCGGACGTGACCGTGATCGGTGATGATGGTCAGCTGTGCCAGCGCTTCATACCACGGCTCGCGGGCGGCGCACAGCTCACGCAGACGGGTCAGATGATCCTTGTCGGCGAGCAGGGGCCGGTTCTGGTTGCGGCTGGTACGCGTGCTCAGCGCTTCGAGCGAAGCTTTCAGATAGATGACGAAGCCGCGGCTGGTCAGGTGTTCGCGATTGGCAACATCCAGTACCACGCCGCCGCCGGTAGCCAGCACCAGGTGATCGAGTTGGGTGAGTTCGGCGATGATCTCGCGTTCGCGGCGGCGGAAACCGGCTTCGCCTTCTTTCTCGAAGATCAGCGGGATGTCCACACCAGTGCGGCGTTCGATCTCGCGGTCGGCATCCAGAAAGTCGCGCTTCAGCAGCTGTGCCAGCTCACGTCCGATGGCGCTCTTGCCAGCACCCATGGGGCCGATAAGGAAGATGCGAGGATGCATTCATGCTCGGGGTTAATTGACGGTGATCTGTGAGCTGTCGGTGACCACACCACTTGGCGTGGTCGCTTCAAGGTAGAAAGCGCCACTGGATGCGCCGGTAGCTGGCTTGGCGACGATCACCGAGATTTGCGGGTCGCTTCCACCACAACCAATGTTCCCAATGCTATATGTGCTGGGCGCCATGGTCGCGTTGGCATTGGTCAAACTTCCCACAATTACCATGGCGATCGCTGTTCCCTTGGGCAGCGTATTACCATTTTCATCCGTGATCGTGAAGGTCACAGTTCCTGGTGCAGTCACCGTCGTCGTGGACGGGGTCATGGCCGCA
The DNA here is from genome assembly GCA_050739495.1 of Gammaproteobacteria bacterium. Taxonomy (GTDB): domain Bacteria; phylum Pseudomonadota; class Gammaproteobacteria; order Natronospirales; family REEB76; genus DASSKW01. Next base: position 3,724 of record JBOIBL010000012.1, read on the forward strand.
TTGCTGCCCGCCATCACAACGCACACAGCGCCACCAACGGCGGTCTGGGAATTGCCACAACGGGTCGGATCCTGGCAATTTACGCCATCCCATTTGCCGTTCGCGGCGGTGTAGGTTCCGTTCTGGTTGAAATCGAAATAGTTGTCGCCCGCACGATAGGCACCAAAGTTGGCATCCGCGTATATTTCTCCCTGATCGGTAAACGTATCGCCGGTATCGAACACGCCATTACCGTTGTTGTCATTGAAGCCCTCTTCGCCGGGAGCTGCATATACTAGTATCAGGGCTTGGCCTACATTCGACAACCCGGAAGCAGCAGGACGAGGATTCTGGCTGGTCCAGACCACACTGCACGTACCATTCACAGTGCTGCACGAGCCGCTACCGCCAGTACCACCGCCGACCGTACCGCCGGCGCTTGGGCCGCGGGTATTGAACGATACCGTGGTGCCATCCGGCACGGGGTTTCCGAAACGGTCACCGAGCCGTGCGGTGATCCCGGCGGTTGAACCATCAAGATCAAAACCTTCCGGGTTATAGGTATCTACCGAGAGGCTGAAATATTTCTGCGAGGGCACGCCTCCGCTGATGGCCATGCCGGTTGATTGTGTGGAGATCGTGCCGTTGGGACCCTGTATGGTGGCAATGACACTGACGGGTAACGCGACTGTGCCTGATTGCACCACTGTCGAGACCAGGCCACTGGCGTCGCTCTTGGCAGAGGTCGTGGAGAGCTTGATGCCACCCACGGTGGTATTCAGGGAGAACGTGACGCTGGTATTGGGCTTGATGCCGCCCGTGGTATCAAGCACCTTGAATATGACCGTAGAAGACTCCGAGGAACCAACGCCCCCCATGCCCTTGAGTGCGATGGTAGATGGCGTGGCGGAGACGAACTGGATGGAACCCAACTGGGCGGCCTGCACCGTCACTGTCCCGGTGGCGGAAATGCTGGTTCCACCGATGGATGTGGTGGCCGTGATGGGATCACTGCTGCTGCATCCTTTTGCGGTATACGTGGCGGTTGCAGTGCCGGTGCTGGTGGTCACGGATGAAGTGGGTGATGTCACGCCTTGCGTAGCATCGACTATGGTAGCCAGTCCGGAACTTACGCAGGGCGAATTGAAATTTACTGTTACTGATTGCGTGTAAAGCGAGCCGTCGGAATTGACGATAGTCGCGGTGACGCTGGTGGAGCCACCGGCAGACAGCGTCGAAGTTCCGACACTGGTAGCCAATATACCTTTCTGAAATGAGGATCCGCTACCACTACCTATCGACACCGAGCCCGTGCTGCCGGTCCCAGTGCCCGAGCTGCTGCTGCCCGAGCCCGAGCCACTGCCGGCAAAACTGGAGTTATCTCCGCCGCCGCAACCAGCCAGCGCGGCGATGAACGCCATCAGGGCGATGCTTTTGACTGTGCGGTTCATGACGGTAGCCCTCATTGGATCGGTTCTCTGATTCATATGCACGCAGTCGGGATTCATTCACCGATACTGCCGGTGCCGTTCTGATCCATAAGGATCTTCGGGGTGACGAAAATCAGCAACTCATCCTTGTTGTTGGCGGTGATGGTGTTGCGAAACAACCAGCCAAGCAATGGGATATCACCCAGCAGCGGCACTTTGGTTACGGTGGTGTTCTTGGTGGTTTCGTAGACTCCACCCAAGACGACCGTATCGCCGTTGTTCACCAGTACCTGTGTCTGTACATCACGGGTATCGATACTTGGCACGCTGCCGCCAGTACCGGTCGAGACGTTCTGACCCACGCTGTCCTTGTGCACATCCAGATCCATGATGATGCGGTCATCGGGCGTGATCTGCGGTGTCACGTCCAGACTCAGCACCGCATTCTTGAACGAGACCGTGGTTGCGCCGCTCGAGGCGGATTGTTGATAAGGGATCTGTACGCCCTGTTCGATGTGCGCCTTGCTCTGGTTGGCGGTGATGACGCGCGGGCTCGAAACCACTTCGCCTTTGCCTTCCGCCTGCAAGGCGGAGAGTTCCAGGTTGATCAGATAATTGTTCTTCAGGATTGCCAGGCCGATCTGGCCTACCGGCGCACCGGCCGGTGAATTGACATTGAGCTGATCGTTCAGAGAAGGCAGCGTGATCGGGAACTGTTGCCCGGTCGAGCCGATATTGGTGATTGCCGAATTGATCATGGTATTGGCACCGGTGGAATCGCCGGTGACGGCGATCAGACCGTTGTTACCGTTGATCGCGCGTGCGCCGGTGGCACCGAATTTCACACCCAGCGCGCTATTGAAATCGTCGTTAGCGATGACGATACGTGATTCGATCAATACCTGCTTCACTGGTATATCGAGCCTGGCGATCATCTGGCGGATGTTGTCGAGATTCGCCGAAGTGTCCTGGATCAGCAGCGTGTTGGTGCGCGTGTCAACCGATACACTGGCACGCTTGGACATGATGGACTTGTTGCTCTGCAACAGTTTCGCAATGTCCGTCGCCTTCGCATAATTTATCTGGATGAACGCCGATTCCAGTGGTTCGGCTTCCTGTGCGGCTGATTCGGCTGCTTCCTGGGCAGCGATCTCGTTCGCAGTGCCTACCATCATGACGTTGCCGTACTGGCGCAGCGCCAGGCCCTTGCTGTGCAGGATGATCTCCAGGGCTTCATCCCAGGGCACATCCTGTAGCCGCAGGGTGATGTTGCCACGCACGCTGTCAGACACGACTATGTTCTTGCCGCTGGCATCCGCGAGGATCTGCAGCACGGCACGAACGTCGATGTTCTGGAAGTTGAGGCTGATTTTCTGGCCTTTGTAGGTTGTGCCGCCAAGGCTTCCGGCCTGTGCGGCAGCTTGTGCTGCGATGGGCTTGAATTCGACCGAGAAGGTATCGTCGCTCTGATAGGCGAGTTTGTCGTACTTGCCCGTGGGATGGATTACCAGCCGCGCACCGGTCGCGGTGTTTTCGGCGTCGACATATTGGACCGGGGTCGCGAAATCGGTGACATCCATACGCCGCACCAGTTTGGCCGGCAGATGGGCATTGGCGAAATCCACCACCACGTCGGCGCCAGAGTTGTGGACGTTGCCGATAATGCTCGGATCGCTGAGGTCCACCATCACCTGTGCCGTCCCACCGCTACCACGGCGGAAGTCCACAGCGGTGAGAGCCTTGCCGCTAACCGAAGAGGATGCTGACGAGACATTGGTAGTCGTTGCCGTCGCAGTTGGCATGGCAGCCACCGGTGCGGTCGCGGCCGGAGCGGGGGCAGGGACTACAGCGGGAGCTGGCGGCGGCGTGCTGGCCGGGCCAAAGCTGGTGGGATTGGCCTGCGCCACACTGGTGTCATTGGGGCCGCTGCCCAGGATTACATAGACCGTGTCACCTCTGGTGGTGACGTTGTAAGGGACCAGGGTGCCGAGATTGACCACCACCCGGGTGCGGCCACCGGCTTCGGCGGCAACCACACTGTTGACTGCACCGACATTTATGCTGGTCTTGCGATTCTTGAGGTTAAGACTGGTGTCGTTCAGATCCAGCGCCAGCCGTGCCGGTTGATTGACCGTAAACGTCAGCGGTTGCGGTGCCGGACCGCTCAGTTTCAGTTCCAGCTGGACCCGCTCGCCGGTCAGTTTGGTCGCGCTGATCGATTGCAGCTGATTGTGACCGGTATCGGTGCCTTGCGCGAACGCAAGCGGGGTATGGAGCAGAGTCAACGTCAACGCGCATGCGCCGACGAGTCCTCTGCAAATACGGATTCCGGGATGATTGTGTTTGATGTTCATGGCTTGCTGCCTCGCCTTGCCGTTCAGTCGCCCAGCTGCACGTTTGTCGTGCGCTCGGTCCAGCCACCCTGGCCGTCCGGCACGATTTCACGCAACGTCAGGCCGGAATCGTCAATGCTGATGATTTTTCCGAAATTCTGGCCCATGTAATTACCTTTCTTGATGCGATGCACGATGCCGTCTCCATCACGTACCAATGCCCACAAGGTTCCGTCCTCGGTGAGCGTTCCCAACATCTTCAGGCTGTCCAATGGAAACTGTTCCAGGTATTCATGGTTGCGATTGAAATCGGGATGAATACCGGATTTAGAGCCAGCATGAAGGTTGGGGTTGCTCAGGCTTTGTAATTGCGGATCGAATGGCGAACGTTTATCGGCATCCGCGTAAACATAAGTTTCGAATGGCTTCACTTGCGGCAGAGGTTCGATATACCCGCCTTTGCGCGCCTTGACCTGATCCGCGTACTGACGCAGATCACTCATGCGATCGCCACAACCGGCCAGCAGCAGGATGACTGTGACCAGGGGCAACAGTAAACGGGAGCGATGATTGAAACGCTGATCGTTCATCGCCGGCCTCTCTTCCTGGGTTTTCTGGGTCCGCTTTCGTTTTCCTCGAGGTAACGATAGGTTTTGGCGGTCAGGGTCATGATCAGGTTGTCGCCCTTGGCATCGCCGGACAGGGGTTTGATATCGATGTCATGCACGGTCACGATGCGTGGCAGTGCCGCTACATCGCTGACGAACTTACCAAATTCGTGATAGTTGCCTTCGACCACGATGCGGATCGGTTTCTCGGCATAGAAGTCCTTGCGGATCTCGTTTTCCGGACGGAACAGGTCCTGTTTCAGTCCATCTACCTGCGCCGTCTGGGAAATGTCCTGCAATAGACTGGGAATCTCGGTCTGGCCGGGCAGTTGACGCAGCATGGTGCCGAAGGATTTGGTCATTTCCTCGAGCTGCTTCTTGTATATCGTCAGATTTGCAGCTTTGGATGCTTTCTCCTCGAATTCCTTCTTCAAGCTGATTTCTTTCTTGGCATCGTTGGCCAGTTGATCCCGTTGATCGCGGATCAGGAACCAGTATCCGGCCCCCACCACCACGACGAAGACCATGACCAGGGTAAGGATGCGGGCGAACAGCGGCCAGCTGCCGATGTTCTTGGGATCCAGGTTTTGCAGCTCCTGGAATTTTCTGTTCAGATCGTCAAGGGTCATGGCTATTTGCCCCCCTTGGCATTTTTTTTGGCTGCGGCTGCGGCCTTGTCGGTGATCTTGGCCGTGACCGAGAATCTCTGTAGATGCGCGTTGGGTTTGACCGAGCTGTCTTTCTGCACCACTTGCAGGTTGGGGTCGCTCAGCCACATCGAGTTGTCGATATTGCGCATGTAGGCCGAGACGCGCGCGCTGGATTCGGCGATACCGTCCAGGCCCAGCTCACCGCCCTTCTGAGTGATATGCGTCAGATAAACACCCGGCGGTAAGGTCTGTACCAATTGGTCGAATACGTGTACCTCAGTAGGACGGCTTTGCTGCAATTCCTCGATGATTTGCATGCGTGCCAGCAGTTGCTGCTTGGTGTCCTGCAGGTCCTTGATTTGGGCTATCTGTTTATCAAGCCCCGTAATCTGTTCTTTGAGATAGGCATTGCGGGCATCCTGGTTGGAGATCGCGGCGCTCGCGAGGCCATACATGGCCAGGACCACGACTGCGGCGATACCCACGACGACAGCCGCCAGCATATTGAAAGATTGCTGACGCTGTTTGCGTCGTTCTTCGCGCCAGGGGAGCAGGTTTATGCGTGGCATGTCAGTCGAAGCTCCGTAAAGCCAGTCCGCAGGCGATCAGCAGGGCTGCCGATTCATTCTCCGCAAGTTGCGCTTTGGCCCGGGACGAGAGTTTCATTTTGCCGAATGGATTGCCGACAACCGCCGGAGTCCCGAGCCGCTCGGCGATACGTTCTGCAGCGCCGGGTATTGACGCACAACCGCCACACACGATTATCTGATCCAGGTGCTGATGTTCGCTGGTGGAGGACTGATAGAACTGCAGTGAACGATTTACCGCTTGCGCCATGTCATCCATGAACGGATCGAGTATCTCGACTTTGTAATTGTTGGGCAGCCCGCCTTCTTTCTTGGCTTTGCCCGCTTCTTCATAGGTCAGGCCGTAATGACGCATGATCTCTTCGGTGAGAGCTTTGCCACCGAAATCGCTGTTGTAGTTGTAGATGATCTTGCGGTCATGGACCACGCTGAAGGTGGTGGTTGCGGCGCCGAAATCCACCAGGCCGATGGTGCGGTCGAGCCCCTCATCCATCATCTGGTACACCAGCAGTTCCACCGCGTTTTCCAGCGCATAAACCTCGACGTCAACCACTTTGGCGGTGAGGCCGGCGAAATCCATCACACTCTGGAGTTTCTCGACGTTCTCGCGCCGCGCGGCGACCAGCAGGACGTCCACCAGATCGGGGTCGTTTTCCGATGCGCCGAGGATTTCATAGTCGAACGCCACTTCTTCAAGCGGCTGCGAGATGTATTGGTCGGCCTGGAGCTCGATCTGTTCGCCCAGATCCTTGTCAGAAAGAGTGATCGGCATCTGGATGGTCTTGGTCATGACCTGACCGCCGATCGCGATCGCGGCGAGTTTCGTATTGGGGCTGGCGCGTTTAACCGCCTTGCGCACGGCATTGCCGACCGCTTCCACGTCCATGATCACCTTGTCGGTGATAGCATTGGCAGGCATGGCTTCGGCCGCGAAGCTCTCCACCTTGTAGGTTCCACCACTCTTGGACAGCT
>JBOIBL010000013.1:0-18755 GCA_050739495.1 Gammaproteobacteria bacterium
GATCAAGTCCGAGGCGGGCTCTGAGCGCGACCGCCAAGGATGGCGGAAATGCCGGAAACGCAGGAGCAGTTTCTGGAGTAGACGCAGTTAGATTAGGTTCTAATACTCCCTCCTTTGGAAAAGGAGGGTGGGGGAGGATTTAGGGATTTCTCAAATCCCCCTCAATCCCCCTTTTTCAAAGGGGGAAGCGAGGAGCGTTAAGCACATGATTTCTATGTGTTTCGACTTCGCCTGTCCTGAGCTTGTCGAAGGGCTCAACACGAACGGTTGGATAGTTATGAGATAGGTTCATATAACAAACAGACATGATCGGTTGCCTACAGGAACCCGCAGATTATGGCTCAATTGTCTGACTTTCAGATAGCCTTAGCCAAACGTATTGCAGCATGCCCGGATGGGGGCGAAGTGCTTGGCTGGCAGCGATTGGGCGAGGGCGCAGGCGGCACGCACTGGCGCGCGCTGGGCCGGCAAGGAAGCTGGTTCGTGAAGACCGCGACAGATGCTGCAGAACTGTTTGCCGCAGAAGCAGACGGACTGAGTGCGCTGGCCGCAGCCAACACGATACGGGTGCCACGAGTCCTGACAGCGGGAGTACAGGATGACATCGGTTATATCGTCATGGAATGGCTGGAACTGCGAGGCAAGGACACCGGGTTACATGCAGCGGCACAACTGGGCAAGGCACTCGCCTGGCAACACGGCAAGCTGGCCGACCAATTCGGTTGGTCACGACACAACTTCATCGGCGCCACCCCGCAATTCAATAGCTTCGCTGATGACTGGGTGAAGTTTCTTCGCCAGCATCGGCTCGGTTTTCAGTTGCAACTGGCGGCTGAAAACGGCTATCGCGGCGAATTACAGAATCTGGGCGGAAGGCTTCTGGAGAGATTGCCCGAGTTCTTCACGGACTATCTGCCGCGCCCATCATTGCTGCATGGCGATCTGTGGGGCGGCAATTGGGGTGTGCTGGAAAGCGGCGAACCGGTGACCTTCGATCCGGCAGTGTATTACGGCGATCGCGAAGCCGATCTCGCGATGACGGAATTGTTTGGCGGATTTCCCGCAGAATTCCATGCTGCCTACCAAGATGAATTCCCGCTCGATAGCGGGTATCGGGTTCGGCGCGATGTCTACAATCTCTATCATCTGCTTAATCACCTGAACCTGTTCGGTGGAAGTTATCTGGCGCAAGTGGAGCGGGTGTTCCAGCGAGTGTTTGCAGAAACCGGTTAGCGGATTCAGGTCGACATGTTCGCGAGTGGGTCCTTGCGCTGTACTCAGGCCCGATTCATGGGCAGCCATATGCTTACGATCAGTCCGCTGTTCCCCTGATTGGCCAGACTGATGCGGCCGCCATGGGCTTCCACAATCTCGCGGCACAGGGGTAAACCCAGGCCTGAGCCGGACTGCTTGGTCGAATAAAACGGCAGTAGTGATTGTTCGAGAATCTCTGTCGGCATACCCGGTCCGGCATCACTGACTTCAAGACGCACGCCATCCGCATCCTGCGATACGCTGAGCGTGATCGAATTCACAGGGGAGCCCGATTCGTGGGCATTCTTCAGCAGATTGATAAGTGCCTGCTGGAGTTGCATGGGATCGAAATAGGCGGGTTGCAAGGGAGGTTCACCACTCAGCGTAAACGGGGTGAGTGCCCGCAGCGAGGTCAGGAAAGGTGACCATATCACGGGTTCGATTTGCGGCGATGGAAGTTTGGCAAAGCGCGCGTATCCGTCTATGAATTTCTTCAGATGGGTAGTGCGCTCTTCTATGTTTCCAAACACGTGTTTGAGTTTTGTGGAATCCGGCTGCTCGGCGAGGATGTGCCCGGAATGCGCAAGGGACGAGATCGGTGCCAGGGAATTATTGAGTTCATGACTGATCACACGGATGACTTTTTTCCATACCGCCACCTCCTGACGATTCAGTTCTCGCGTCAGTTGCTTGAAGATATACAGGCGGTGTTGTTGTGCGTTCAGGGTAAATGTTTCGCGAGTGAGGTAGTAAATATCGTCATCTTCCTCGCGACGTACACCGAACATGCCTTCGCGTCCGCTGCTCACGGCTTCCTGGATCGCCACGGGTACATTTTCGAGTAATGCGATGAACGCATGGCCTTCCAGTTTGCGTCCGGCATTGAACAGGCGGCGCGCTGCGATGTTGCTGTAGATCACCCGGCCGCCAGGGTTGATGAGCAGCAACGCCCAAGGGGTGTTCTGAATTACGGTGTCGAGCAACAGCTCACGCTGATAGAGATTGTAGCGCTCCTGACGCAGTGTCTCTCCTACCTGATTATATTGGCGTGCCAATTCGCCAAGTTCGTCGGTGCGTGTAGCATTCAGGCTTATGCTGAAATCGCTGTCCATGAAACTGGATATACCGTCACCGAGTGCTGTGAGCATGTGATGGATCGGCCGCATGAAGCGGTGGATGCCATAGACGAGGATCGGTGCCATCACGGCCAGCGAGATAGTCAGACCCGCGGTAAGGGAATCGAATAATCGAGACAGGGTGGCGGTGATCAGGATTGCTGCCAGAACCGATAAGCCGGCAAACAGCGCAAACTTGCCTTCAAGTGAATGGCGCAGTTTCACGGTTTGCTGATGCCGAATTTTTCCATACGGCGGTAAAGGGCCTGGCGGCTCAATCCGAGTTCCTGCGCGGCCGAAGCGATTACGCCAGCATGGCGGGTGAGCGCGGTTTCGATATCTTTACGCGAGATTTGTCTGTCGGGCTCGGGTTCGTTGGTGACAGCAGTGTTGTCTGGCAGTGCAAGTGCCTGAACCGGGATGCTCTCGCTATCAGCGAGTAGCACTGCGCGGCGCATGCAGTTTTGCAACTCGCGGACGTTTCCCGACCAGGTATGCGCAATAAGCGCCTGTTCTGCTTCCTGGCTCAATTGGTGACGGTTGCCGAGAAAAGCTTGCGCCAGGGGGAGGATGTCATCGCGCCGTTCCGCCAGAGGCGGTACATGGATCTCGATCACATTCAGGCGGTAATAGAGGTCTTCACGGAAATTTCCGGTTGTTATGGCGGCACGCAAATTGGTATTGCTGGCAGCGATGATGCGTACCTTTGTCTTTCTTGTCTGGGTGCTGCCGAGCCGTTCGAATTCGCCGGTTTGCAATACGCGCAACAGTTTAATCTGGCCGGCTGGCGGCAGCACACCGATCTCATCGAGAAACAGGGTGCCGTTATCCGCGGCTTCAAAGCGTCCGGCGCGTGCTTTCTGGGCACCCGTGAACGCACCGGCTTCATTTCCGAAAAGTTCGCTTTCCATCAAATCCGCCGGTAGTGCGCCCATATTTACCTTTATATAAGGGCCGTTCCTGCAGCTGGAGTTTGCCTGAATGATGTCGGCGATTTTCTCCTTACCAACGCCATTGGCACCGGTGATCACCACCGGGACGTCTGCGTGCGCGATCTGGGTGGCCATGCCGACCATTTGCTGCATGGCATCGCTCTCGTAAACGATTCCGCACAAGTCGAATTGCTCCGCCAGTTTGCGGCGCGCTGCCTGCCGCACACTCAACGTGCGACGCCGCTCACGTTGCAGGCCGCCGAGTTGCAGCAGGTTTTTCAGCGTGGTGAGGAGTTTGGCGTCGTCCCAGGGTTTGGCGAGATAGTCTGCCGCACCGGCTTTGACCAGTTCCACGGCATGTTCAAGATGGGTCCAGGCGGTAAGCAGGATGATGGGCAGATCAGGATAGCGGCGCCGGATCTCCGCAAACAATTCTGCGCCTTCCCGGCCGGATGTATCGCTGCCCGTGAAGTTCATGTCCTGGATGACCAGATCGACCGGTTCGCGATCCAGGACCGACAAACCTTCTACAGGCGAGACCGCCGTCAACGCAGTGAGACCGTGCAGATCAAGCAATACGGTCAACGCCTGGCCGATCGCGCGGTTGTCATCGATGATCAGGACGGTTGCCATATGGCTTCTCGTTCGGATTGAATCCAGCGCAGGTACGATGACCTTGTTACAGAGTTAGCACCTGAGATCACGCGCAGACAGGTTATCAGACATTGCGGGTGGCAGTACTGGGATGCACGGCAGCGGCGCGCAAGGCCGGGCCCAGGACCGCCAGTTGTCCGATCAGCCACAGCACCAGGGCACCGATCGGTAACCAGGCCAGCCGCAAGTGTGGAAGTTCATATTGACGCACCAGCCACAGGTTGAGACCGACGGCACCGGCAAGGCCCAATATGACGCCGACGCCGACAATCAGGAAGTTCTCGATCAGAAAGTAGAGCAGGATGTCCTTGCGTGTTGCGCCGACCGCGCGGCGGATGCCTATGTGGTGGGTGCGCTGCTGGACCCAGAAACTGGAAAGCCCGCCCAAACTCAAAGCTGTCAGTGCGAGCAGACAAGCGATCACTACCAGCAATAGCCAGATCAGCGCGCGATCGTCGTGAAAGTAGTCGGCACGAGTCTGCGCGTAACTGTGTTCGTCGGTGATGATACGTTGATCGTCAACGGCGTCCAGGACTTTCGGGATTTCTTTCAATAATGTGTTGCGTGTCTTGGGGCTTACGCGCAACACATACATACCGCCCGGCATAGCTTTAACCGGCAATAGCAGGTTAAGGTTCGCATCACTGTAGTTACGCACGTGCGGATTTAACAGGTGGTCGACCACGCCGACCACACGCGTTACGTGCTTACCGTTTTCTCCCAGATAGATTGGTTTGCCCAGCGGATTTTCGCCTGGCCAAAGTCGTTCTGCCAGGCTGTGCGTGATGATGACTGCTGCGGGTGGTGGATTGTCGCCGAAAATCTTGTAGTCGGTATATTCCTGTGACAGAAAATCGCGACCCTGTATCAACCTGATACCCAGCGTTTTGAGCATATCTGATGTACCAGCGTAGAGCGCCACATCATTCACGGTACTATTCTCGTCTCCAGGCTTGCTGGCGATTGAGGTCGTCCAGCTGTGACTGGTCAGCGGCAGCGAGTTGACCATGATCGCCGATTTGACGTTTGGCATTGCACGCAAGGCCGCCAGGTCGGCAGAAGCCAGACTGATCTGTTCTGTCGGCGTGATGCCGTCGTTGAGATACCTGCTCATCACCCAGACCAATTCGTTGTCCGCGACGCCGGTGTTCAAATTCATCATGCCAAACCGGTATCCGATCGTGAACAACGCATTGGTGATAATGGCGCAGCTCACTGCGATTTCCAGCGCCAGCAGGATCACAGTTGTTTTGTGATGTCTAAGTGCGGATACGATCGGATGCATGTGCGGAACTCTCACTGGATTTTCAACAGCCGCGCCGGCATTATGCGGCAGGCGCGCCAAGCCGGGAATGCGGCTGCGAGTAGAGTGGTGCCAATTGCCAATCCAAACGATGCTAACAACATCGCCCAATCGAGATGGGCGAGATCTGCGTAAGACACCGGCTGCTGACGCACTATCCAAAGTCCGCACCATGCGAGAAGCATGCCGATAATGCCGCCGCTCAAGCCGATCAACGACGCCTCGACCAGCAATTGCAGGAACACGGCCTTTTGCGACGCGCCCATCGCTCGACGCACACTCAGCTCATGGCCGCGCTTCAGAAACTTGACCAGCAGCAGGGTTACAGTATTGAGCAAACACACCAGCATGAATCCGAGTGCCAACAACGATTGCAGTTGCACGCTGCCAGGGATGACGTGGTTGTAGTTCAGCCATTGCATAACGCTGCGCAAACGCACATTCGGCGCGCGCTCGAAACGTCCAAGATTCTTTTGTTCTTGCGAGTAATTCACCAGGAATGCACGGTAGTCCGCGGCTTGCTGAGGTGTGTCGAGTTGCACCCAGAACTGCAGCCAGGTGCAATCGGCATTCGTCAGGTCGCCATCCGCCGGCATCCGGCTCCAGCAATTGACGTCTCCGAATGTCTGTTCTTTCAGTGCGATCGCCGTCGTCAGCGGCATGAATACTTGTTCGGTCGATGTGTAACTGCCTTGGGTCAGGTCGTAATAGTGAGGTATGGGGTTCCAGTGATCAATTACACCGATCACGCGAAAATCACTATCGCCCAATCGCAAAGTTTGGCCCACCGCGTGATCAGCACCGTAAAGTTTGTCGGCCAGCCCGCGCGAAATAACGGCCAAGCGAGCGCGTTGTGTGTCATCCCTGGAGGTCCAGCCGCCGCCGTAAGCGAATGGGATTTCAAACATGTCGAAAAAATCAGCGGACGTGTACCGTGCCACCGCGAGGAACGGGCGTTGTTTCCGCTGCTGCGGTCGTACGATCACTCCGCCGCCAGTCATCGCGACCTGATGTATTGCCTTGCGTGCATGCAACAGATTCTGCGCATCGATCCAGGTGAATTGGTTCGGCGGTTCATCGCCCGGTCGATAGTTCTTCAAGCTCTGCGGATCGATCTGTGGATAAAACAGTTGGGCACTGCGGTCCGGTATCGGGTCGGCGGACATTACGTGCAGGATGGTCAACATCGTCATGCTGGCACCGATACCCAAACCGATGGCCAGTACCATCAGCGCGGTCAGTACCGGGTTGTGCTTCAGGCTGCGTAACGCGAGACGCAGGAAATAGGCCCACATGCTTCCCCCTAAATTTCCAGTGTTATTTTCTGGATTTTATACGTTCCGCGTAGCGATCGCGGGCGGGATGGCCGCAGCGCGCAACGCCGGCCCCAGCACAGCGAGTAAACCCAGTGACCACAGACAGACTATGCCGACGGGTATGTAGTACCAGGAAATCGGCGGCAGATCGTAAAGCCGCACCAGCCACATGTTGAGCGCCACCGCGAACACACTGCCCAAGGTGACGCCGATGCTGGTGATCAGCCAGTTCTCGGTCATGAAGTAACGGACGATGTCGATACGGCGGGCGCCAAGTGCGCGGCGCGTGCCGATCTGTTTGGTGCGTTGGCGGACGCTGAAACTGGCGAGGCCCACGATGCCGAGAGCGGTGATGCCGAGAATGAGCATCGTGACCAGCGTCAACATCACTGTCATCGCGTGATCGCCCGAGTTGGTGTTATCGCGATATTCAGCCAGAGAACGCACCCGCCGTACGAAGTTGCCGGTGTGGGCATCGGCCAGTTTCTGTCCGACTTCCTTCATGATCCGGTCACGTTGTCCCGGCATGGTGCGTACCAGATAACGCACATCGGCCCCCTCCAATACCGTCGGGAAGATGATATTGCGCTCGAAGCCTTCCCAGTGCGGCCAAGTGCCTTCCATGGTATCCACCACACCGATAATCATCACCGGAGAAGTGCCCTCATAGAAGTTCTTGCCCAATGCATCCTGTCCCGGGAACAGCTTTTCGCCAAAAGCTTTCGAAACGATGGCCAGCTTGGGTGTCGTGTATTTGTCCTGATCGATATAGGCGATCTCTTCGTGGGTGAAGTTGCGCCCTTCCACCAGTTTGATGCCGAGTGTGTTCAGGCCGTGTTCGTCCATGTGAAAGACACCCATGCCTACCGACGACTTGGAGTTCTGTTCGGGTTTGTCGGTAGCTCCGTCGCTCCAACCACCACCGCTCAAAGGAATGGATTGGGTGTAGGTGGCGTCTACCACGCCCGGTATGTTGCGTAGCAGATCCAGGTTGCTACGGATGGCGCTGTCGGCGTTGTAGTCGGGTTTGTATGCGCTGACGCTGATGACGAAGATGTTATCGACGTCCATGCCGGTGGGTCGGCCCATCTTGTCTAGTCGATCGTGGATGATGAACACGGCGTTGCACACGATTGCCAGTGTGAGCGCGATCTGCAACGCGATCAGAATGGCGCCGGTCTTGTTGCGCAGCATGGCGCTGAGAATGGGGCGGATTTCCATGCGCGGCTCCTTATTGGACCTTGAGGTAGATGGCGGGTGGGATACGTACCACGCGCCAGGCCGGATACAGACCTGCGAACAAGCTGGCCGCCAGGGCAATCAGTAGCGACAATCCCACCATGCTCCAGTCCAGGCGCGCGATGTGGTCGCTGTTGCGGATCAGGTGACGGACGCCGATCAGGCCGAGCCAACCAAGCCCCACTCCGAATAGACCGCCACTAACACCGATAACCCCGCTCTCCACCAGATACTGACGGAACAGGGCCAGCTTGCTCGCACCCACGGCACGGCGCAGTCCGATCTCACCGGAACGGCGCAGGAATTTGGCCAGGATCAATCCGATGGTATTCAGGATGCATACCGCCAGGAACATGAATGACAAACCCACCAGTGCGCGACTGTCTTTGCTGACTACATGGTTGTATTCCAGCCATTCGCCCACGTCGCGCAAGTGGTTGTTGAGCGGCCGCGGGAAACGGCCCAGTTTCTTCTGTTCCTGTACGTAAGCATCCAGGAAGGCGTGATAGGCATCGCGATCGGCGCTGGTCGGCAGCTCAGCCCAGAACTGCAGCCACACGCACTCGGAGTTCAGGTAGCTCTGGAAGCTGTTGTCGCCGGGCGGATTGCCCCAGCAGCTGTTGTTGCCATTGCTGTGCAACTGCATGGAGGAAACCAGGTTGAAAGGGATGAAGACATCTTCCGGGTCACCGAACGCATCGTTTTCCAGGTCGTAGAATTTGGGGATGGGATCCCATTTCTTGAGCACGCCGACCACCCGGAAGCGACGGTTATTCAGGATGATCTCCTTGCCGACGCTGTTGGCGCCACCGAATAATTTCTCGTTGTATTCCTGGTCCAGGACCACCACCTGTTCGGCGTTCTGGTCTGCGTCCTTGCCCCAGGGGCTGCCATATTCGAAAGGCACATCGAACATGCTGAAGAAATCGTTGTATGTGACTCGCGCCACCACCAGGTCGGGCTTCATATCCGGTTTGTCGGTCTGCAGTACCATTGCGGAAACGAAGCTCAGATTCTGGTGCTGAGCCTTGGCGGCCTGCATCAGCGCCTGGCCATCGCGGTAAGTGACTTGTGTGGGCGGTTCGTCCGGATCGGAGTAGGGCCGGTTGGGCGACCAGCTATCCAGTTGTACGGCATAAAGCTGGTGATTCTTGTAGGCGATGGGATTGCCGGACATCGAGTGGAATACCGCCAGGGTGGTGGTGGACATGCCGATACCGATAGCGACAGCACCTACCATCAGCGCGGTCAACACCGGATCGCGCTTCAGGCTCAACAGTGCGAGGCGCAGATTGTATATAAACATGAAGCTCTCCCGTCAGGCGCGTGCCGTGGTTTCACGATGCGGCAATTCGTTCACCGTATCGGCCTGCATGTCCATCACCTGACCATCGAGCACATGCACGCTGCGATGCGCGCGACGTGCCAGCTCCGGATCGTGGGTGACCATCACGATAGTGGTACCGTTTTCATTGATACCCTCGATCAGATCCAATACCTGACGTGCCATGAGTGAATCCAGGTTGCCGGTCGGTTCATCGGCCAGCAGGATGCGCGGTTCACCGGCCAGCGCTCGTGCGATGGCTACGCGTTGTTGCTGTCCACCGGACAGCTGTGCAGGCAGGTGCTTCATGCGGGATGCCAGACCGACTACTTCCAGTGCTTCGCGAATGCGTCGGGCGCGCTCTGCGGTCTTGAAACCGCGATAGCGCAACGGTACATCCACGTTGTCGAACACATTGAGATCTGGAATCAGATTGAAACTCTGGAAGATGAAGCCGATCCGCTCATTGCGGATGCGCGAACGGTGATCATCATTCAGGTGGCTTACATCCTCGCCGTCGAGAAAATAACTGCCTTCCTCGAACGACTCGAGCAACCCGGCGATGTTGAGGAACGTCGTCTTGCCGGAACCGGAAGGCCCCATCACCGCCACGAACTCGCCTTCCTTCACCTCGAGGCTGAAGTTGCGCAGCGCGTGGGTCTGAACTACGTCGGTCCGGTAGATCTTGCTGATATTCTGCATGCTTAGCATTGGATGACTCCCGAGTCGGTTAATTGTTTATATACACGGTGTTTGCGCTATCGAAGCTGCTGGTATCGGAGATGATGACGGTATCGCCTTGCTTGAGACCGCCAAGTATCTCCACCTGGCTGATGCTGGAAGCGCCGGTCGTAATCGGGGTGCGTGTCGCGATCCCGTCGTGCAGTACGTAGGCCACCCGGCCGCCACCGCTGTCGAGGAACGGACCACGTTGAACCATGAGCACGTCGGGGCGCGAATCGATCAGGATCCGTACCTGTACCTGCTGGTTCTGCTTCAACCCTTTTGGTTCTTCACTCGCAAAACGTACGCGACCCACGACTTGGTTGCTTTGCACTTCCGGCGAAACTGCAGCCAGCACCCCCTTGTAGGTGCTGGAACCGTAGGTGATTTGTGAATCCATGCCGATGGCCAAGCTATCGGCATAACTTTCTGGAATTTCGATTTCGATCTCGAGTTTCGACAGATCCACCACCGACAACAATGGCTGGTTGGGTGTGACGTTGGCTTTCTGTTGCACGGACAGATTGCCGACGATACCGTTTACCGGTGATCTGACATTGAGATTGTCCACTTGGCGTTGCAAGTCCTGCACCAGTAACCGCTGGCGCTTCGCCTGCAGTTCCTTGGTGCGGACGTCGAAGCTCAAACCTTCCTTGTCGAGCTTGGTATCCGCCAAAGCGTGGTTGTAGCCGAGTTTGGCAGCGGCGAGGTCGTCCTTGGCTTTTTCGTAATCCTGCTCGCTGATGACGTGGAAGCCCCAGGCAGAGTCAGCGCGTTTCATCTCGCGCTGGGCGGCTTCGAGTTTGACTCCGGCCAGATCCACGGTCTCCTGGCTTTTCAGCGCGGCTTTCTTGGCGTTGATGCGTTCCCGTTCGAGATCGATTTGCATGCTCGACAGGGTCGAGTTTTCCTGGTTGAATTTGCTGCTCAGTTCGGGGCTGTCGATGACCGCCAGGATCTGGCTCTTTTTGACCGTGTCGCCCGCGTTGACTTTGAGAGTGACAGTGCCGTTGACTTCGCTGTACAACATCGGGCTGACTGCAGCGACCACCTTGCCGTCTACCGATATATCGCGGACGAACGTACCACGCGTCACTTTGGCGAGGCGCACTTGATCCGCCGATACGGTTTGTTCGGCACGCGCCCAGCGATGCAAAGCGGGGATGCTCAAGGCGATCAGCAGCAGTGCCACAGCCCCACCGCCGATCAGATACCAGCGGCGTTTGCGTTTGCGCAAGGTGTTATCCACCGCGACGTCCTGGCTGGCAGTGTCGCGAATCTTGACGATCTTTTTCAGGTTGTTTGTATTCATATCAATTTAGTAAAGCAAGCAGCGTGCCAACTCCCATATCTGTATCGCCAGTCGGTATTTGCAGGCTGTCCTGTGCTTGCATCGGCTGTCCGCGGACAGCTTGCGTGTCCGCTTGGGTGTCCGGCCGGACACTCCAGCAGCCGAAACTTGTGAGTCATCATGAATTGGATGCACGAGCGCAGGAAAAGGTTGCGACGCGTATAATCCGCGCCCGTCGTTGCAGCACTCTTATCGACTCACCAAGGGGCGGGTATGCATACTGGCAAGGTTCCTGGGTGGATTCTCATGGGCGGCTTCGTGCTCGCCGGGGTGGCGGGTCTGATCAATGCGATCGGCTTGCTGGGGCTGCAACATCCGATCTCGCACGTGACGGGTAATGCTTCGCTGTTTGCCACCAGTCTGGTGCGTGGCGACTACATCGAGTTGCGCACCACCGGCCTGCTGGCATTCATGTTCCTGGTCGGTGCGGTGATCGGTGGTTTCGTTGTCCAGCAGAGCACGGCGAGGCTGGGGCGGCGTTATGGTGCCGCGCTCGCGATCGAATCGGCGCTGTTGTTTGCTGCTGCGTTCTATCTGGAAGATGGCGCCGTCTCAGGCATGTACATCGCTGCCATCGCCTGTGGTTTGCAGAATGCGATGGTGACCACCTACAGCGGTGCCATTGTGCGCACCACCCACATGACCGGCGTCACGACCGATATCGGAATTGCCATAGGCCATCTGCTGCGTGGCAAGAGTGTGGCACCGCGCTATTTCATGCTGCTGGGTGCGCTGCTTTCCGGCTTCGTAGGCGGCGGGATTCTGGGCGCGATACTGTTTGTACGCTGGCACTTCGCTGCCTTGCTGTTACCCGCGGCGATCACCGGCGCGACCGGTCTGGTGTATTTCGTTTACAAGCAATATCAGCACATTCGCCACATTGCGATGTGAGGACATAAAAACGGCAACCCGTGTGAAGGTCGCCGTTCAGTTTTGTTGATCGAACCCGCAGATCTTATTCGTGACCCGGCGGCGGGTAGGCCGGCAACAGGGCCGGAGCTGGCGGCAGTGCCAGCGGGTGCGCCTTGATCTTGTCCATGATGTATTTGACCGCGGTATCCAGTTGCGCATCCTTGCCGCGCATCAGGTCGCCCGGCAGATCGTCCACCTGGATATCCGGATCCACGCCGTGATTTTCGATCACCCACTGTGAATCCAGTCCGTACATGGAACCTTCCGGAATGGTGATGTACCCGTTATCCAATAACGGCCAACCGCCGCGGATACCGCGTACGCCACCCCAGGTACGGGTACCGATCAACGGCCCCAACCCGTATTTGCGGAAGTAATACGGGAAGATGTCGCCGTCGGATGCCGAGTAGTGGTTGATGAGGCAGACCTTGTAGCTGTCCGACATTACGGGCGGATCCGTGGCCGGGATCAGCTGACGGTTGGTATTCATGCCGACCAGGATCCGGCGCAAGCGTTCCAGCAGCATCTGATCGATGAAACCACCGCCATTGAAACGGACATCCACGATCAGTCCCTGCTTGTCGATCTGCGGGTAGAACTGATCGATGAACTGTTTCATGCCGTTGGCGCCCATGTCTTCCAGATAGATATAACCAATCTTGCCGTCAGACGCTTTCGCTACGTACTCGCGGTTGTGGCGGATCCAGTCGTCCTCACGCAGCACACCTTCGTCGTGCAGGGTCTTGACCGTGACGTCACGTTTGTTTTTGCCATCGGCATTGTCCGCTACAGTGAGGGTCACCGTTTCACCCAGCGTGCCGACCAGCAAGCTGAACGGATCGGTGGGCGACTTGAGTTCATGGCCGTTCACTGCAAGCAGGTAATCACCCTCATGCACATCGAGACCAGGCTCGGTCAGCGGCGAGGCGAAATCCGGACGGGTATTGTCGCCCGGATAGATCCTGGCGAAGTAATAGCGTCCTGATTTTGCATCGAGACCGAAATCGGCGCCCAGCAAGCCGGTCCAGACACTCGGGGTGTTGTTGTTGAGGTCGCCACCGCCCACATAGGTGTGGGAGTTGGACAACTCGCCGATCATCTCGCCGATCAGGTAGTTCAGATCTTCACGATGGCCCATGAGCGGCAGCAGTTTGCTGTACTTGGTCTGTACTGCATTCCAGTTCACACCGTTCATGTCGCGGTTCACGAAGAAATCGCGATCCAGTCGCCACGCCATGTGGAACATCTCGTTCCACTCCGCGACCGGGTCGATGCGCGCCAGCATGTGCGATGTATCCAGTCCCTTGGGTTTGGCCTCGCCGGCAGTCACCTCCAGGAATGCAAACTTGCCATCCTGGGTGTTGATCAACGCCGCCTTGCCGTCCACAGAGAGTTCATAACCACCCAGATTTGTCGTGAGTGTTGAATCCTTGCGCTTGTCCATGTCGAATACGTGCAACGCCGTGTGTTCACCCGACAGCGGACCCTCGATGGTCTGATTCGGATACGTCATGTAATAGATATGACCGGCGGTGGCGGTCAAGGCGGCGATGTTATCTGCCGGAATCGGTACCGCCACGGTGCGCTGCATCAAGCCGTCCAGATCAATTTTGACCGCCTTGGTGCTTTCGGATTTCTTGTCTTTGGAATTCTTGTCGCCTTGCCCCTCCTTCGCAGGCATGCCCTCGTCGGAACGTGGCGCAAACGGCGAAGCCTCACCCTTTTGCAACGTGGCGACATAGATGCCGAACATTTTCAGTGTCGCGATATTGAATTCGCTCTGGCTGAAGGTCGGATTGTCATGACGCGCCGATACGAAATAGAGGTATTTGCCGTTCGGATCGAAGACCGGATTGAAATCCGCATCCATCGGGGAACTCACCAGCGTGGCCTTGCCGCTGTCCAGGCTGTACAACCAGATGCCCGGCAACTGATTGGCGCGTTGCTGGCTCCAGGCCAGCCACTTGCCGTCCGGCGACCAGGTGTAGTCGTGAATCTCGTTACGCTTGTCCTGGCCCACCTTCACCGTCTTGTGGCTCTTGATGTCCAGATACCAGAGCTGGTGCTCGTTGTCGGAGAACGCGAGTTTGTCGCTTTGCGGTGACCACACCGGCCGATAGAAATAACCGGTCTTGAAATCGGTGAGGGTCTGCTCGGCGCCGCCTTCCGACGGACGAATCGCGATCTGCTCTTCACCGCTGCTATCGGTCTCATACGCGACCCACTTGCCGTCCGGCGACCAACTCGAGTTTTCTTCTTTGGCGTCGGAACTCTGGGTCAGGTTGCGAGTGTTGCCATGCTCGGCCGGCAAGGTGAACAGGTCACCACGCGCCTGCAACAACGCGCGTTTGCCATTGGGCGAGATGTCGAAATTCGGACCGCCCGCCGGATCGTTGCTCTGGATGAATTTGGAATCATCCACGTACCGCGGATTGGTGTTGACGCCGTCATCCGGCACCGTGACATCGAGTTTGTTGATGTGTTCGGACGGCAGGTCCAGCGCATAAAGTGATCCGCCGTTCTGGAACACGATGCCGTTGCTGCCAAGGCTGGGCCAGTCGATATCGTAGTCCTTGAAATGGGTTACCTGATGCGTCTGTTTCGTATTCAGGTCATAGGCCCACAGGTTCATGCGGGTGTCGGGTCCGCGATCCGACACGAAATAGATCACATGCCCGTACCACATCGGATCGATATCGCTGCCTTTCCAATCGGTGATCTGTTCCGACTTCATGGTCTTGAAGTTGTAGGTCCAGACGTTCTGGTGCAGACCGCCGGTATAGCGTTTCCAGGTACGGAAGTTTCGGAAGATACGGTTGTAGGCGATCGAGTTTCCATCCGGGCTGTAGGTCATGTAGCCGCCTTTATCCAGCGGCATCAGTTTTTCCTCACCGCCACTGACCGGGACGGTGAAATAGCGTCCGAACCAGGAGTTCATGGAACTGCGGCGCGACAGGAACACGATATTTTTCGAGTCAGGTGTCCAGCCCAGTACCATGTTGTCCGGTCCCCAACGCTCCGGCGCACGATTCACCACATCCGAATGGTAGGTGAGCCGGCGCGCCGGCCCGCCCTCGGCGGGGATCACATAGACATCCGTATTGCCCTGATACTCGCCGGTGAAGGCGATCCATTTTCCGTCCGGAGAGAAGCGCGGCATCATGTCATAACCGGAATCGGTGGTCAGGCGCTCTGCGGTGCCGCCGCTACGACTCACTTTCCAGAGATCGCCGTGCGCTTCGAAGACCACGGTATTGCCGTACAGGGCAGGGAAACGGGCCAGCGTATTGGTGGCCTGGGCCATGCCAGTGACGCACAGGCCCAACAAAGCGAGCGCCGGATACAGCGCGATTCGACGGGTCAAGCAGCTCCGGGACATGGCTGTATTCCTTTTTGTTAAAAATCGGTAAGGGTGCGAAGTATGACACCGCCTGATGGGGCGGGTTCAACTGTAGTGATATGCTGTGGCGGGGCTGCCGCATGGCGGCAGTAAATCTTGTCTCAGAACAAGGAGTTAAAATGAATTCCAACATCGAACAACGGGGCGCGCAGATGGCGCTGATATGGCTGAAACTCGCGGTGGTGTATCTGTTGATCGGGGTGATATTCGGTCTGATCATGGGAATGATGCACCGGTTCGAGTATGTTCCGGTGCATGCCCACATCAATCTGCTGGGTTGGACAACGCTCGGTCTCGCCGGGGTCATCTACCGTCTGTTTCCGCGGGCGGGCGGGCATTGGCTGGGTCTGGTGCATTTCTGGCTGCATAACATCGGACTGCCCATCTTCGTTGTGGGGTTGTTTTTCCTGCAGGGCGGCTATGCTGCTGCCGAGCCGGTAGTCGCGATTGGCGCGACCATCGCGGTGGCAGGGATCCTGTTTTTTGCAGCCAATCTGTTCAGTAACCTCAGGGCGGCCTGAAAAAGCACACTGCTTTGGTAGTCCGCACCGCGGTCGGTGCGTTATGCTAATGAATCAGGGGCCATATTTCTGCCCACCGCAGTTTCATCAAAATCCTCGGGAGTATTTCTCATGCGCTATGGAGTTCTCGTCGCCGGTGTTCTAGCGACCGGTTTGTCTTTCGTGACAGCGGCACAAGCCGCCGATATGCCGCGTATCGGCGTGGTCAATTTACAGCAAGTGATCGGCAATTCCCATCGCGGGCAGGATGCGCAAGCGCAGCTCAAGTCGCTGGCTCAGAAGTTGAGCGGCGATGTGAAGGACCGTCGTCAGAAGCTGATGGTGCTGAAACAGCAACTGGATAAAGCCGACAGCAAGTCTGCAGATTACGCCAAATTACAGAAGAGCTATCAGGATGGGATATCGGATTATCAGCAATTCGTGTCCGCTAACCAGCAGGATCTGGAAGAACGCAAACAGGAATTGCTGCAACCAATTGAACAGGAATTGCAGCAGGTGCTGAACGCCTTCGCCAAGGATCATCGTTACGACATCCTCTTGAATCAGAGTGCTGCTGGTGCGATCTATTCCAGCGACAAATATGACGTGACTACGCAGATCACTGAAGCGATGGACAAGGATTGGGCCGAGCAGCAGAAGAGCGAAGCCAAACCCGCTGACAAGAGCAAGGGTGGCAAGGGCTGATCGCGGCATGATCGATCTGCGCAGCGACACCGTCACCCGTCCGACGGCGCCGATGCGGGCCGCGATGGCGGCTGCTGAAGTCGGCGATGATGTGTTTGGCGATGATCCGACCGTCAATCGCTTGCAACAACATCTAGCGGAGCTGACCGGCCACGAGGCCGGTCTCTTCTTTCCCAGTGGTACCCAATCCAATCTCGCCGCGCTGATGGCGCATTGCGAACGTGGCGAGGAATTCATCATCGGTACGCTGGGCCACAGCTTCAAGTATGAAGCCGGTGGTGCGGCGGTGCTGGGCAGCTTGTGGCCGTGTCCGATCGAATACCAGGCTGACGGAACCCTCGATCTGCAAAAAGTCGCCGCTGCGATCAAACCGGATGACGCGCATTTCGCGCATACCCGTCTCCTGGTATTGGAAAACACCCAGAACGGGCGGGTGTTGCCGCTCGGCTATATAAAGGATGCTGCGGCACTGGCGCGCAAGCACGGTCTGGCTATCCATCTGGACGGCGCGCGGGTGTTCAATGCGGCGGTGAAACTCGGTGTCCCGGTGCGTGACATCGCAGGACACTTCGACAGCGTATCCATTTGCCTTTCAAAAGGACTGGGCGCGCCGGTGGGATCGGTGCTGGTAGGCAGCAAGGCATTGATCGCGAAAGCGCACCGTGCCCGCAAGATGCTGGGCGGCGGGATGCGTCAGGCTGGAATGCTCGCAGCGGCCGGGTCGTACGCGCTTGAGCACCATGTCGAGCGTCTGGCCGAAGATCATGCTAATGCCAGGGCGTTGAGCGAGGGTCTGGCGCAGATAAAACAGATCGGCACTGATCCTGCGGCAGTGCAGACCAACATGATATTCATCCGGATTCCCGATGCGGATGTCGCGCCACTGGCCGGGCACCTGAAGCGCGCCGGCATCATTGTGTTGCCCGGTTCCGCGATGCGGTTGGTGACACACCTGGATGTCGGCGCGGAAGATATTCAACGGGTAATTGTCGCATTCAAGGCGTATTTCACTTCCCATTAGCCGTAACTGGTCGCCGCGCCACAATCAGGTAACTGTTGAACGGAGTACGTCCCCAGAGGGGCTGTATTTCGACTGTCAGTCCGGCCGCGCTCAGCGGTGTTTCGAGTTCGTCGAATCCCGGATAATGCTGCACGCGGTAACGCATCCAGCGGATGCTGCGCATGAAACCCTCTTCAAGTCGCGTGATACCGAAGCGCCAGGAAGCATCGTGCAACACACTGCGGACGATCAGCGCTGCACCGGGGGCGATGCGCGCCGCGGCCGCGCGCAGTAGTTCGTGCTGGGTATCGGCAGCCAGATAATGCAGGGTATCGAGTATCACCACATGCCCGTGCCATGCCGGCAGGGTCTCGCAGGAAGCGTGTTCGAATCGGATCCCGTGGCTTCCCTGTGCCGCTCGTTGCGCGAGCTGGATCTTGTGCGCGTCGAGATCGATGCCGAGATACCCGGCATCGCAACCGGCGGCGCGCAGATAATGTGCGAACAGACCGATACCGCAGCCGACATCGAGCACCGGCGCGGGATGCGCGACGATCTCTGCGGCGACGGCGGCATACAGCGGATCGCTCTTGAGTTTGCCGCGCACGTAGCCCTGCAGCCAGCGCCCGGAGAAACGCCGCGAGATTTTCTCCAGCTGTGCGGCATCCGGCTGGGTGACCGGCGCGATAACGGGATCAATGACTGGTTTGCGCATGCTGGTCTATCCGGGTTCGTTCCCGAGCGCGACAGAACCTTCCTCTGTCTCTGTCAACTGCTGTGGCTTGTGTACCAGCGAGACCAACACGAAGCTGATCATCATCAACAGCCACCAGGCCATCAGTTTGGTATAAGGCACCATGGTCCAGCCGTGGCGCTGACTGGGATAGACCCAGACCGACGACAGTGTCGAGATGTTTTCCGCCAGCCAGATGAACAGCGCGACCAGCAGGAAGCCGAGTAACAGCGGCATCCGCAGATAGGTGTCGGTCACCTTGAAATAGACGGTGGTCCGGCCGTACAACACAAA
>JBOIBL010000014.1:0-28048 GCA_050739495.1 Gammaproteobacteria bacterium
TGGCACCGATCATGACTGACATAAACGCCACCGGTGGCAATGCCACCTGCCCGGGCTGCGAAGGTTATGCCAAGGACCCGAAAGGCAACATCGATCCAACCGGCCAGTACTTCTTCTGGGTCAGCAATCTCGGCGGTTCCCGCATGGACGCCTTCATGGTCAAAATACCCTCGCAGGTTTTGACCGGTTCATCTTCAGGCGGCGGAACACCGACACCGCCGACTGTTTCGATCACGAACCCGGCAGCAGGTACGTCCGTATCCGGGACCGTGACGCTTACGGCTAACGCTAGCGACAGCACCGGTATCAGCAAAGTGCAGTTCCAGCTGGATGGTGCGAACCTGGGCAACGCCGTAACGCAGGCGCCGTATTCGGTTTCCTGGGATACCAATGCGGTTGCCACCGGAACACATGTGCTGACTGCGATCGCGACCGATATCGCCGGACTTTCCACGACTTCGGGCCCGGTATCGGTAACCACCCAGGGCAATACGAGCTCGCCGGTGGTTTCAACGGTGCTAAGTTCATCGATCACTGCATCCGGCACCACGATTAAGTGGACCACGGATCAGGCGACCAACTCACAGGTACTATTCGGCACCACCAGTGCCTATGGCAGCTCTTCTGCGCTGAACAGTATCCTCACCACGACCCACAGCGTGACGCTGACGGGCCTGACCGCAGATACCGTATATCACTATCAGGCCGAATCGGCGAATGCCAACGGCATCCTGTCCGCATCTGCAGACAACACCTTTACCACCATGAGTTCAGGCTCAAGCGGCCTGCCAACCCCGGTTGGCCACTGGACGCTGAACGAAGGCAGTGGCGCGACGATCAACGACAGCTCCGGCAACGGCCACGTCGGGAGTCTGTTTGGTTCACCGACCTGGACCAATGGCATCATCGGTGACGCTCTGGCGCTGGACGGAGTCGATGACTATGCATCAATCCCCACGACCGGCAGTCTGAATGCCTATCCGTTAAGCATCTCATTCTGGGTAAAAACCAGTAGCACCACCGGATTGCATGGACTGGTAAACAAGTACTACCCAAGTTCGATGAACGGTTACCAGGTGTTCGTAAGTAATGGCAATCTGTGTGCCTGGTATTTCCGTGACAGTGCGGACTATGTCTGGGATGGAAGCGGGTGCACATTGAGCACGGCCGGAATCGCGGACAATCAGTGGCATTTGGTGATATTCACTGTGAACGCTAACGGTGGTCATCTATATATAGATGGAGTGAGCACAGCCAATCAATCCTGGACCGGCACACCCGGTCCGACCTCAAGCACCCAAGCCCTGGAGTTCGGAAGCTACCCCGGTACCTCACAGCCCTATGCGGCCGGCACGCTCGATGATGTCAACCTGTTTAACAAGGCGCTCAGCGCCCAGCAGATAACGACGTTGTACAACAGCGTGCCAAAGACCCAGAACGTGGCATGGGCAAATATCACCAATCTGACAGCAACCGGAAATTCCCTGCAAAAGACCAGCGGCTGCGGCGGTTGCGAAGATGCAGTCGCCAATTCGCAGCAACAAATCGGTGGTGACGGCTATCTGGAGTTTACTGCATCGGAAACCAACACCTTGCGCGCCGCTGGTCTGGGCTCCGTAGGCATACCTCAGCCAGTGGATTCCATGCCATACGTGATTGGCCTGCAGGCAGGTGACGCGGAAGTGTTGGAGTACGGTGTATATCAGACCGATGTTCCGTTTGCATCGGGAGACGTATTCCGCATTACCGTGAAAGCGGGTGTGGTGACGTATTCCAAGAACGGCACGGTGTTCTATACCAGCAGCACTGCCGCCTCAGGTCCATTGCAGGCCAATGTATCGATCTTCGACCTGGGAGGCACCATTACCAATGCGGTAATCAATACCCAATAATACTGCCAGACACGACAAACCCTTGTCCGGATCAGGATGATACCGGGCAAGGGTCCACCCGCATCAGGGTGGAAATTACGGGATCTTGGGTCTTACCGGTGACCTATCAGCCGGATAGACCAAGATCCCGGTTTTTTTCCGAGTACTTTGGCTGGTACTGTTCCTCTGCGTGCCGGTTGCGAAACCATTCAAGAGTCTCGTGCAGCCCTTCCTTGAATCCCACCTCCGGGGAAAAGTTCAACAGTTCACGTGCCTTGCTGATGTCCGCCTGGGAATGTTTGACGTCACCCAAGCGTGACGCCTCGAATACCGGTGCGATGCGATCTCCAAGCATGTCCTCAAGCATCTCGATCACATTCAGCAGGCTGCGGCGTTCGCCACATGCGACATTGATGACTTCGCCCACCGCCTTCGATGCGGTAGCAGCCAATATCGTGGCCGTAACGGCGTTTTGCACATAGGTGAAATCGCGTGACTGCGTACCGTCCCCGTAAATAACCGGTCGCCTTGAATTCACCGCTGCCTGTATGAAACGCGGGATAACCGCTGCATATTCCGAATCCGGATCCTGGTGAGGTCCGAATACGTTGAAGTAACGTACGCAGGCAGTCTCCAGACCGAACGTCTCCCAGTACACACGACAATAATATTCGCCAGTGAGTTTGGAAACCGCGTAGGGAGACGCCGGCGCCGGCTTGGCACCTTCCTGTTTCGGCAACGATGTTGAATTCCCGTAGGCTGACGACGACCCGGCATATACCACCCGCTTCACATCCGCCCGATGACTGGCATCCATCACCACCAGCGTTCCGCTTTCGTTGACCGCATGCGTCATGAGCGGATCGTTGATTGAGCGGCTGACAGAGGCCAATGCGGCGAGATGGAAGACATTATCCATGCCGCGGATCGCTCGGCGGACTCCTGATGTATCGCGTACATCCATCTCGAAAACTTCCACCGGCAAATCCTCGATGTTCTCGCGTTTGCCGGTGGAAAAATTATCAAGAATCTTAACCTCGTGACCCTGATGCAACAATGCGCGGGCCAGATGTGAGCCGATAAAGCCGGCACCGCCGGTGACAAGACATTTCATGGTTGATACCTCGTTGGTTGACGATGATCGGAAATAATGGGCCAGGCCTGCACGGACCTGTGCAAGCAAAGTGGATTGGCCCTTATGATTTGGTCAGCTCCGGTGAGCTGCGCGCTTCAAGAAAGCTGGTGCGGGAAGCGGAACGCGACCCGGCGTCTGGATACAGGATACGAAGGTGAGTTATTCGACGGTCACGGATTTGGCCAGATTGCGTGGCTTGTCCACGTCAGTACCACGTCGCAAGGCCGCATGGTAGGCAAGCAGCTGCACCGGTACCGCGTGCATGATTGGCGAAAGGACGCCCATCCTCCCTGGTATCCGGATCAGGTGTACACCATCACCGGCTGAAAAATCACTATCCTGATCGGTAAACACGAACAGCTCTCCTCCTCTGGCCCGGACCTCCTGCATGTTCGATTTCACTTTTTCAAGCAGGCTGTCATTGGGAGCGATCACGACTACGGGCATATCCTGATCCACCAGTGCCAGCGGTCCATGCTTGAGCTCTCCAGCCGGATAGGCCTCGGCATGAATGTAGGATATCTCCTTGAGTTTGAGAGCCCCTTCAAGCGCTATCGGGTAATGCATTCCCCTGCCCAGGAACAAGGCGTGTTGACGCCCGTCGAATGCTTTCGCCCAGGCACGTATCTGCGGTTCCAGATTCAACGCATGCTGCATGGATTCAGGCAACTGCTGCAATGTCTCCAGGAACATCGCCTCCTTGGCTGAAGTCAATTGCCCGCGCAGCTTCGCCAGAGTCACCCCGAACACAAAAAGGGTGACAAGTTGAGTGGTAAAGGCCTTGGTCGACGCTACTCCTATCTCCGGACCCGCCCGGGTGTAAAAGTGCAGTTTGGAACTGCGTGGGATGGCGCTCTCGGGTACGTTGCAGATCGACAGTGTCCTGTCCTGGCCCAGTAACTTGGCATGCTTGAGCGCCTCGAGCGTATCGAGCGTTTCACCCGACTGTGAAATGGTAATGACAAGCTGTCTGGGCGACGGAACCGACATCCGGTACCGGTATTCGCTTGCGATCTCGACCGCCACCGGGATCCGCGCGATGTCTTCAATCCAGTATTTTGCCGTCAACCCTGCGTAATAACTGGTGCCGGCCGCCAGGATCAGAACCGAATCGATCGCTTTGAAATCCAGCGATGCATCTTCCCCGAATACTTCCGGATTGAATCCAGTCTCGAAAACGTGTTTCAGGGTCTCCGCTATGGCATGTGGTTGCTCGTGGATTTCCTTCTGCATATAGTGCTGATAGGTTCCAAGTTGGATGGCTTCGAGCGATACGTCACTGACATGCACCTTGCGCTGCACTGACACGTCATTCCGGTCTGCTATCGCAACCTGTCTACCGTGTACCTCTGCAACATCACCGTCCTCCAGATAGATCACCCGTCGTGTCACGGACAGAATTGCGGATACATCCGAAGCGACGAAATTTTCCCCATCCCCCAAGCCAATCAAGAGCGGACATCCCATACGTGCACAGATCATCGTGTCCGGTGTGTTCGCGTAAACCACGCCAATCGCGTACGCTCCGACTAGCTCATGCGTTGCTGCGCGGACTGCAGAAAACAGATTGCCTTGTTCTTTCAGGTGGTGATGGATCAGATGAGCAATAACTTCTGTATCGGTTTGAGACTCGAAGATATAACCTAGCTCCATCAGCCTGTTTCTGAGTTGTTCGTGATTCTCGATGATGCCGTTATGGACTACCGCAATCTCAGCATTCGAAATCTGAGGGTGGGCGTTGGCTTCCGTCACGCCGCCATGGGTTGCCCAACGGGTATGCCCGATACCGATTAAACCATGTATGCTGCTGCCGGTCGCCTTGACCTGCATTTCCGACACGCGCCCGACGCTACGGACCCGCTGGAGACTCCCGTTGACGACCGCAATACCCGCTGAATCGTACCCGCGGTATTCGAGACGTTGTAGTCCTTCGACCAGCAACGGTACTACATCCCGTCCGGAGACGGCTCCGACTATTCCGCACATGGAACTACTCCTTATTTACTGCCCCACTAGCCCCTGCTTCTTTCCCAGGTAACCCGCTGCTGCCTGTTTATAAGACGCACAAACGCAATCACAGTCGCCCAGTTCAATACGCAGAATGCAAAAGGGATATTCAGGAGGAACGGTCTCCGGCGTGCGCTCCGGTTGAGGAAGCCGAGATATGCAGCGGCATAAAACAGGATTTGAGCGACCAATAACCAGATGTAGATCGCGTCTTCCAGGACCAGAGCACAATTTGAAAGGAAAACCGCCACCAGACAGGCAGGGCTCAGCAATCTGCATGCTTTGTGAGAAAATGTCTGTAACCAGAGGCGATTGGCAAACGGGTTGTATAACCATCCTTCCGTGAAAAACAACTGGAAATTCCCGGCGATTGTACGAATCTTGCGTACGAACTCCGCCCGGGCAGTTGCGCTCGTCCAGTCATAGGCGCGGGCACGCGGCTCGAATAGAACCCGGTACCCCTGACGTACAATCTGCATCGGAATCAGGACATCATCCAGGATCGTCGACTCCGGAATCGCACGGAACAGCGGACGCCGAAGCGCGTAGATAGAACCCGTCACGCCAACCGTCGAATCGATCTGGCTCTCGTAACGCCGCATGAACTTCTCGTAACGCCAGTAGAAATCCACTCCTTTACCGATCTCCGACCGATCGCCGCCTTCCAGGATGATCAGATCACCGCTCACTGCACCGACCGAGGGGTCCGCAAAATTATCGGCAAGTGCATGCAGCGTTCCAGCTTCAAACCGCTGCCGGACGTCTGCCAGCACCACTATCTCGCCTCTGGACATCGGTATCACGTCGTTCAGAACTGCGCTCTTTCCACGGCGGTGCCTGAATTCGATCACTCTCACAAATGGAGACCGGTAGGCGCGCGCGAGTTCCGCGGTCGCGTCGGAGGAACCATCTGACGCTATGAGTATCTCAAGGTGATCCCATGGGTAATCGAGATCGAGAAGGTTCTCAAGTTTCTGGGTTATATACTCCGCCTCGTTATATGCGACCACTATCAATGTTATGAATGGTTCCATATAACGTCTTTCTTCGGGTTTGGCACTTTTCTGGGCACGTGCCCACAGCCATATCAGCAGCGGATATCCAAAATAGGTATATATCAGCAGGGTTATAGAACCCAGGAAAATAACCAGCCAGTCATTCATATCTTATCCCCGCTCTGTTCGCTGTTCTTTGTGCCTCCGCAGGAAGCTACCGAGTTGCTCAATTGCTGACCAGATGACGAAAGCGCCGTACATAATCGATGCATATCCGCACCTATCGCTGTGCCATCGCTGGCTTTATGTATGTAGGAGCTGGACCCCGCCAGACTGTAGTCATGAGCAGTCAGATTCTCAAACCCGACTGCACTTAGGGATTTCGGAAAATAGTTATCTGGTGGGTATACGCCTGCGACTCCGCCCACGATGACGTTTTTGCGTACGTCTCCCCCTGGAAAGTAATGCGCCAGAGTTTCTTTCCCAACCCCGGTATTAGAACCGATGATCCCATACTGGTTATTCGGCGTTATATTGTCGGTAAACGTGAAACCAGGATCTGGATTACCGTCGCCAAATACAATCGTCCCGGTCTGTAACGAAGTGTTATGCCTGAAAGTGACATCAATGGCGCTACTTCCGATCAGCAGCAAGGTTCCATCTCCCCAGTCCCCACCTACATCGTCAAACAGATTGTTCGCTATCAGAATACGTTGTGCTTGCTGACTCTCATAGTCATTATCCCTGCCGAGAATATTGATCCCGCTGGCGACGTGGCGCACAACGTTATTTGTAAACGTGACATCGCTGACGATCGACCAGGGTGCTGTCCCATCCTGATCACGGACCGTGAAGAGGATCGAGAAACCATCCTGGGATTGCGCCCAGTTATATTCAAATAGATTCCCATCCACCAGGACTCTGCTGGCGTTCTTTAGCTCAAACAGATTTTTAATACTCCAGGGCGTGCCAAGATAAGTTGGATCGCTTATCTTCCATGTCAACGGCTTTGCAAAATAATTACCGCGAATCTCGATATCCGAAGGTACGAGTCCCGGGATAGTCGGGTCCTGCCCGCCAAACATGACGTTTTCACCTGACGCTTCAAGATAGTTATTGACGATCTTGAACGGCCCGGGTCCATTCCATACAAGGATAGCCTGTGAATCGGCACCAACTTCCTTGAAATTCGAGAGATACGAGTCTATAACTGCCGCATAACTTGCATTCAGCGCTATTCCTCTTCGCGCACCCACCACTGCATCACCGTGGATGTAACATCGGTCGAAAATAATATGATTCGGTAACATTTCGGATGACGTGTCATTCGCCCCAAACGAAACCAGATTTTCTAGGAACACCGCATTGGACGGCGCACCCCCGGAAGCCGATGTAACACTATCCTGCAATTTTCCTTCAACCCAGCTCAATGCCTTGTGCATCATGGATGCCTGTGGCACCCCGGGACGGATCTCCAATCCGATCAAGCGGTAATGATTGGCACCGGGTGCTGCTGTCAAAACCGATCCAGAGGTTGCCTCAAGCTTCGGCATATTGATTGCATCTGCCGGACTTACCCTGTTTCCTGGCTTAGGTAACATGCTGTTTGTGGCACTGGATTCCACCGTAATCCAGTCACCACCGGATTTAGCTGGCAGCACGAAATTGCCGGTATATACCGCTCCGGACTGCAGCGTGATCACGTCTCCTGGTCGAGCCTTGTCGAGTGCCGCCTGAAAATCCCCACTGGCTGAGACGGTGATGATTTTGCCGGTCGGTTTGACATAGCTGGTATCGACATACTCTCGCGGCAATTCCGGAAGATGCTGGCTTCCCGATATCTGAGTCGAATGACACCCTGGGGAGATCAGGACCGGAGTGCTTACGCTGAGAGCAAGAGCGCCTGCATAAAGCAGGCGAAAGACAAGTGGCATTTTGTTGTCACCCCTGTGTATTTAAATGGTGCGGCAACATCCGGTCACAACTTATCTGCTGACCGAACCTCGTCGTGGAGATGGTTTGATACATTGACTGCTGCAAGAGCACAGGCTTGGAAATGCCTATCTCCCGAGTCGCAAGACCCACTGGGCCAACTGTGGATAACCGGCACCCAGTATCCTTTTTGCTATTTTCTTGCTGTTCCAGAGTATCCATTCCTGATAACGTCTGAGGGAGAATTCCCTGCTCAGAGCCGTGATGAATTCAGGTGAGCACCCGCTGCGAACGGTGTAGCGGCCATACACGCTGCAGCCATCGACATTCCGTACCCTGGTTTCAGGCTCAGACGTGAACAGGTCACGTATACCTGCCGTCATTGCCGCGCGTGCCACATCGCCTGAAAAATATCCTCCCGGCACGGATGCGGTGGTTACGTCCTGTCCCAGGATATCCTGCAACGTTTTTCTGCTCCGTTCCCACTCAAAAACCATATCCTCCCATTTACAGGCAGCAAACCGTTTTGGGTGTGAAACCGAATGACTTCCTATCACGTGTCCACGTGCATGAAGTTCCCGGATGTGGTGTTTTCCGAGAAAACCGCGTTGACCTATCCGGCCGGTGGTAACGAAGCAATGTGCACGCCAGTCGATGGCCTCGAGGCGCTCGGCGATTTCCGTGTAGTATGAAATCCCGCCATCATCCACCGTGACAGCCAGTGGCTGCGCTTTTTCGGCATCATCCGACTGTTTGGTAACAAGTTTCGGCGATACCCGGGGATTCCGGCTCAACACCAGAAGATGCCGTTCAAAATCCTGCAGGGGTATTTTGTAATGCTCCGCCCCCGCCTCAAGAAATCCACTTTCCGCAGGGTCATGCGCGTATACGTCATGAAACAGTATTGAAAGCAGGTGTTTCATCTGGCCGAACTTTGTGCCTGGCGCTTCCATCTAAGATACGCGGTAAACCAGGGTTGCCCCCAGGCAGCCGAATCTTTCGATGCGACTTGTATCGGTTCCGCTGTGCCATGCCAGGCAGACAACAGCTTGTCGGCTATTTCAGTCAGATTATCCAGCACCACCCTGTACTGGATAACGATATGCGATTCCTTTCCTTCATCAAATTTGCAGGTTGCCTGCATCAGTACAGGACCGGTATCCACCCCCTTGTCGACCCGCAGCAAAGTCATACCGACTCTTTCGACATCGCGGTTTGCCAGCGCCCAGAAGCAACCGTGTGCATTCCGGTACGCGGGACAGATTCCTGGATGCAGTACGTAAGTGCCGTGAGTCGGTGCATTGAATATCTCCGGTTTCAGTATGAATTTACAGCGTGCTATTAACAGATTGGTTTTCAGGTTTTTCAGAAAATGTTTCACCGCTCTCGCATTTGGATCATCGACAGTCAGCGTCGTAATCCCCTTCAAGTCAGCAGGATATGTGCTACGCAGACGATTCACGGTCTGTTCGATCCAGACGTAATCATGACGGGCGAGCCGCAGTGCGTAGTAAACCCTGAATGCAATTACGTCTATCAGCCTGAGCAGGCCGACACGGCGTTTTTCCCTGCGGAGCTTCGTCATCAGCCTCATCGGCTTCTCGCGAACCTTGATGATGCCGACCAGATTCAGAGAATTCGCCAGCCATGCAGCGATGCCTTCCGAATCAATCTTATCGTCCTCATGACATATGAGCACCACGCGCGGGTGCCCGTGCTGCTCAGTCATATCGTACTGATACTGTCTGTATGGCTGATGCACCTGAACCGATACAGTTGTTCATCAGCAATGAGGTACCTGACGGCCGGTTTTGCAGTATGTAACAACAAAAATCACCGATGAACGGATTATTCCGATTCTCCCAGCAAGGCCTGCCCCGGCAGTTGCCCGTGAAATCCAAGAATTTCCGCATACAGCGCCTTGTAACGGGCAACACTTCCTTTCCAGTTACGCTCCGTTTCGACGTACCGTCTTGCCGTCGAAGCGATGGATGCTCTCGCACTCCCATGATGCAGAACTTTCAGGAGACAGCTTGTCAGCGCAGCCACAGACCCAGCCTGGAACAGATAACCATTTTCAAGATCACGTATCAGCTCCCGATGTCCGCCAACATCGGACGCTATGACCGGTTTACCCAGGGCCATGGCTTCCAATGGCTTCAGGGGGGTGACCAGCTCCGTCAGCCGGCATGAAATGCGCGGATAGACCATAGCGTCCATCACACTGTAATAGCGCTCCATCTCCTCATGAGGAACCCGTCCGATGAAATGCACGACTCCGTCAAGACCCAGATTCTGGCTCAATTTCCTGAGATTTGAATCCTGCCGTTCGCCACCTAGTAACAGCAATCGTGCCTGTGGCATCACGCCCATCACCTGTGCCATGGCCCTGAGCAACAACTCCAGGCCTTCATAGCCGTAGAATGATCCGGCAAAACCCACTGTCGCGCCTTCCTGCAGGCCGTATTTTTTCTGCAGCCCCTGATCGGGCTGAATATTCGCCTGAAAGCGCTCGATGTCCACGGCATTGGGGATCACCGTAATCTTTTCGGCCGGTATTCCCCGTCTGATCAGGTCGCCTCGCAACCCTTCACATATTGTTGCGACCGCATCTGCCCGACGAGCAGCATGGGTTTCCAGTGCGCGCGTCAACAGATAACGAATCCCTCCTTCTCGCGCGGTACCTCGATTGACTGCAGCATCTTCCCAGAACGCGCGTATTTCATACACGACAGGTACGCCCATTTCACGGCCGACAGCAAGTGCCGGCAAGGCGTTAAGGACCGGCGAATGGACATGGATGATATGTGGTTGAACGACCCGTGCGACGTTCCGGAGCCGGGCCTTCAGTGCCTGGATAAGTCGCCAATGCTTAACAACCGGTGCACTTTTCCACCAGCCCCTGGCTGACGGGGTACGCTCGAAAACCCATTCACCCACCTGTTCCTGCAAGGCAATTGCAGGACCCTGTTTGGGTCCGGTCAACTGGAATGTCTGCCATCCAAGCGAACGCTGCTCTCGCAAAATGGCGACCGTACGAAACACGTATCCGCTGTGCAACGGCAGAGATTCGTCGAGGACGTGCAATATCCGTAATGACCCTTCGGATGAGTCAGGTGCTGTCATCGGTCGACCACCTGCACTGTCGAGTTCGGTACCTGCCGGTTCGTGGAAGATGCGACTCGTCTGCGCTTGATACGTTTCTGTATATCAGCCACCACCCGCATGGCAGTGCCACCATCCCATAACGCCGGCTTGCTGCCGCGCGGCCAGCGGCCTTCCAACACCTCGTTGACGCTGGATACCAGCACCTCAGGAGTAACCAGCCGATTGGTTCCCTGTATGATCGTGATGGGTCGTTCAGTAGTATCGCGCAGGGTAAGGCAGGGGATATCCAGATAGGTGGTTTCCTCCTGGATTCCGCCTGAATCAGTGATGATCAAGCGTGCGTCACAGACCAGATTCATAAAATCGACATACCCGAGTGGTTCAATGAGGTGGATCCTGGGAGCATCTTCAAGCCGCTGCCAGAGATCAAAACGTTCAAGGTTCTTCCGGGTCCGGGGATGGACCGGGAACACCAGCGCGATCTTCTCAGCCGTTCGCGTCAGTTGGGCAATCAACCTTATAAGTATCTCCTGAATGTCTACGTTGGATGGGCGATGCAGCGTGACGACACCATATTCTCCTTTTTCCAGAGCCAGCCTGTGCCGAGTGCCATTGGCATGGATCAGATCGCGCATGCTTTCATAAGCGTCCAGCATTATGTTCCCTACCCGGGTAATCTTTGCTTCCGGTACGCCCTCACGTGCCAGGTTCATATCGGCATCCTGTGACGGGGTCCAGAGGATATCTGCAACGCTGTCGGTAACCACCCGATTCACCTCTTCCGGCATACGGCGGTCGTTACTGCGCAAACCCGCCTCAAGGTGTGCAACTGGAATACACGCTTTCGCTCCTACCAGGGCACAGGCAAGTGTCGAATTAACATCGCCGACCACTACGATCAAATCAGGGCGATCATCCTCACATGCGATCTCGTATGCCAGCATCACCTTCGCGGTCTGCTCGGTATGATTGCCACTCCCGACGCCCAGATGCAGGTCGGGTTCTGGCATACAAAAATCCCTGAAAAACGTATCAGACATGTTGTAGTCATAGTGCTGGCCGGTATGCACCACACGTAATGCACACCAGTCTTCACGGCGCAGGGCATGAAACAATGGCGCGACTTTCATGAAATTGGGGCGCGCAGCTGCGATCAGATCAATCCTCAGCGCATCTTTTCCAGATTTAGCCCGGAGCTCATTCATAACATCTCCAATACGCGATTTTTCCTGAAACAGGGCGGTATAGACAGGGACATCAGGCGAACATTCGACGTATCAAATTCAAAAAAAATACTGATCAGGCCGCTGCGCTTAAATCTACCCTTCGCATGAACTGATCTGTGACTGCTTCCGGACTCTCTCCGTCCACAAAGATCCGCTGCCATATCTCCAGGTTCATCAACATCCAGAGACGCTCGCTGTGGTCTGCCTCACCGCTTCTGTGTTCCTCGACCATGCATCTGAGGTATTCAGGATTGAATAAATCGCGTGCGCTGGTCCGCTTGCCCACCACCAGCTCCTGCATCATCGGTCCATAGGCACCACGGAACCAGCGGGCCAACGGGACCGGGAACCCCATCTTTTTGCGCAGCAGTATCTCTTTCGGCACCAGGTTCCGGAATGCTTCCTTCAGCACCGCTTTGGTCTGCCATCCGCGCAATTTGTAGCGGCTCGGCATCGCCGCGACACGTTCGACAAGCTTGTGATCCAGAAACGGCACTCTGCTTTCGATTGACGCCGCCATACTCATCTGATCCTGCTTCATAAGCAATTCGACAAGATATGTCTGCATATCTGCATAGCTCATCCGCCCCAGAGCATCACCCGGAGCCTCGTTGTAATAACGGAGCCCTTCAGCATAAGGATCTCCAGAAAACTCGTGCGCCAGCAACAGTTTCTGCCTGAATTGCGGGAATACCGCAAAGTTTTCATAGAAGAGGCCGCGCACTCCCGGCGCCGGCCCGAGGAAACTGCGCTCCGCATACCGGCGCAGTGATCTCGGAAAATGCTGGATCAGGCGACTGACTTCTTCACGCATAGGCCGTGGAACGACGGCCCAATAAGGCTTCCCGAGGCGTTCGTTCCAGGCAGTTACACGATAGCGGTTGTAACCCAGAAACAATTCGTCCGCCCCCTCACCGGTCATCACCACCTTGACGTATTCGCTGGCGAGACGTGAAACGAAGTACAGACAGATACTTGATGAGAAAGCGATCGGCTCATCCTCATGCCAGAGCAGCTTTGGTAACGCCTTGAAGAAATCCATCGCAGTCACCGTTACCTCCCTGTGTTCAGCTCCAACCACCTGAGCAGCAAGTCGTGCGTAGGGGAGCTCATTGAAGTTCTGCTCCGCGAACCCCACGGAGAAGGTTTGCAGACGTCCATTCATCATGGGCGCCATCATGGCCGCCAGCCCGCTCGAATCAATTCCGCCTGACAGAAACAGGCCCAACGGGACATCACTCACGAGATGGCTTTGCACCGCGTCCTCAAGCAGTGCCCGGACTTCCCGTGCACGCTCTTCGATCGTTGCCGTGTCGTGGTCGAGATTTTCCGGTAACTTCCAGTATCGATGCTTTCTGAACCCGCCTTCCGGTGTCCAGGTGAGTGTGCTGCCCGGCAGCAGTTTTCGTATTCCCTGATAGAAGGTCTCGCTTCCTGCAACAAACCGGGTCGCCAGATATTCTGGCAGAATCTCCTTATTCAACGCGGGGCGAACATTCCCGGCCGCAAGGATTGCCTTGATCTCGGAACCAAACAGCAGTTCCCGGTCAGTCACCGTGTAATACAGTGGTTTGATTCCGAGCCTGTCACGTGCGAGAAACAGCCTCTGGCCTTGCCGATCCCAGATCGCAAAAGCAAACATCCCGCGAAGATGCTGCACACACTCCTCGCCAAAGACCCGATACGCATGCAGAATGACCTCGGTGTCCGACTGGGTCGAAAAGCTGCAGCCGTGCTGCATGAGTTCCGCTCGCAATTCTCTGAAGTTGTATATCTCACCGTTGTATGTAATCCACAGGTTCTGATCCCCATTCGTCATGGGTTGCTGCCCGGATCTGATATCTATAATCGAAAGCCTTCGGTGGCCAAGACCCGCCCGGCCCCTGATGATGATCCCACCGTCATCAGGTCCTCTATGAAACAGTACGTCACGCATCTGTTTCAGACGCGGATATTCCACTGCATCGTAAGCATCGAATTTCAGAATGCCTGCTATTCCGCACATTGCATTTATCTACCCGAATATAATGACGAAACGAAAGGATGTCTTTGA
The DNA here is from genome assembly GCA_050739495.1 of Gammaproteobacteria bacterium. Lineage (GTDB taxonomy): Bacteria > Pseudomonadota > Gammaproteobacteria > Natronospirales > REEB76 > DASSKW01. Next base: position 14,328 of record JBOIBL010000014.1, read on the forward strand.
CGATCAACCCCGTAGAACGACGATATCCTTGGCATCGACCCTGATGCTTTCCTTTTCCTGCTCGAATACCAGATACGTGCTCTGATCTGTCATGACTGGAGTAATGACCGGAGGCGCTGCTGAAGCACCGTCTGACGGCAACAATAACGTCACGATCCGTAGTGGCAGGCTTGTGCATGCCGAATAACTCAGGACCGGCGCGGGCTGGCGGAGTCCGTAGTCGGTTGATATCCAGCCCTCGATCGGCTCGATTCTGCCCTCCCGAATCTCCGCCTCGAGGGGCGACGCGCTAAAAGGTCGAATCAGCAATCCGCGCCCGTCTTCGCCCCAACTGCATGCCCAGTCATCCGAACCAAGCGTCACATGCGTAGAGCCGAACTGAAACCGCAGTTCAACCTCATGCACACCAGCTCCTTGCAGATCATCCACAAGCACCCAGTAGCGGGGCTTGACGAAGAATATCCGCCGCCTGTGCATGACCGGATCTTTCAGTCCTTGATACGCATCATGGTCCGCATCCGCAAAATCGTACTCGGCGGTAGATAACCAGCGACGCAGGCGCGCTCGCGGCCGCCTGTGCCACGAGAACGGTCCCGCTGGCGTTGCCTGATCCTGCTTGTCTATCATGACTGTACTGTGCGCAGCAGTGCCTCGGAAGTAATTGCGCCAATTGGCATGCGCTGTATAGCAATATGTCCCGGAGTCCATCAATTGCGGTTCACCAAACGCAGAGCACTGAATGCTGAGTAAATCAGCATGACCATGTCCTCCGCTCAACGGGCATCCGAGAGGACCAACATCGAAAATCAATTGATGCGTGTCCCGCTTCCAGCTGCCTTGCATGATCGCGTAGCCGCCTTCCGGAAAATACCGGGACGGTGCCTGAGCCGGCGGGGCCGGATTCAAGGCTATAAAATCTTTGTATTTGGAAGGGCCCAGCAGCCATACCATCTCAGGCGCCTGACCGGACGCGGCCCACGCGTAGTCAGTACGCCCAAACAACGCGGCTGCGACAGCGAATACATCACAAAAGTCTTCCGGCTGTCGATGCATTAACGGCATCAACCTACCACCGTCAGAATCACCGATTTGAGGCATCATTCCGTTGGGTTTTCTGACTGCCAGCAGATAATCGAGCATTTGCTGGATCCGTTCCGCCACGATTCCCGGAAGGACTATCTCATTGCGTTGCGCAAGAATAAGGAAATGCAGATAGATATCCACAGTGTAGCGCTGATAACAGGTGGATTGCTCAAAATATACCCCGTCCGAGAACACCTGACGCCCCAGTTGTCGAAGCAGTATCTTCGAACCCAAATGCCGCCAACGTTCCGCTTTCTGGAATTCCGGAAACAACACTCCGACATAAAATAACCCAAGCGCTTCACCAGTCAGGTGGGTATTGGGTGAGAAGTAATGTGAGAGGTATTTTTCGATATGCGCTGCGTGCGTCCGTATCCATGCAAGCATTTCCGCATACAGTTCCGGAGTAATCCTGTTGGAGTTCCTGAAGAAGAACAACGCCCAGCACCATGCAATCATGCGGAACGAGACTTCGAGGCTGCTCGCCCAGTTGATTCCCACTCCAGGACGATTAGCCTGCATCCACTCCTTGATATACGCGACAAATACATCGGCGTATCGCTCGTTTCCACTGAAGCAATATGCCTGACCAAGATCGACCAGCCATTGATGTCGATTCAATTCCCAGATGAATTTCGTGTCGCCCAGAGCCTCCTCATCCAGTGGATTGATCAGGCTCCAGTGAACAAGCGGTGATCGATGTCCAGACACCGGATTCTGGTGCCAATTAACATGTTCATCCATGAACAGGGCGTGGTGCCCAAGCAGACTGAAACGCCGCTCGCAGATCGCGTCTGCGGCCGCAATTATCTGCCCGGGGATTTCGGGCAACTGCTTCTCGAAGTAGCCTGCGGCCCGGACATCGGTCACCCCCTTGAAGAAACGATCGCTGGCTGAATGACGGAAAGATGCGAGCGCTGCACGAGCAACTCCGGCACGTTCCTCGGCACAGACTTGTGTCCCCAGCTCGCCGAAAATCGGTTGTGGCGCGAGATGTTCAAACAGATGCAAGGTCTGTGTCCCGTCAGGCGTGGCCGCTACCATCATCCTGTCGAACGTCCGCCAAATTTCCTGCCATGCACGGTTGGCGATTCCGATAACCCCGGCATTCAGGATGCGTCGTAACTTCATATCCGTGTCCCCCGGTATGTTGTTGCCCACTGGTTACGGGCCCACTCCCAGGAATAACGATTCAATTCCGATTTCGCACGCTGCGTGATGCGTATCGCCAACGATGGATGTTTGAGAAGCCGCTCTATGGCTGCAGCAATTGCGTCTGGATCCGCCTCTGGCACCACTATTCCGGCCTGGCCGTGCAACACCATCGATGCGATATCCCCTGTGCCTGTGGTTACTACCGGCAGGCCGGCGGCGAATGCTTCTAATATTGAGACAGGTTGGTTGTCGATGACTGCGGCGTTCAGGAAAATATCCGCCTGATCGTAAAGCGCTGGAACTGACTCTGGCTCGATACGCCCGGTAAAGTGAATCCCATCGAGATTCAACGCGTTCGCCAAGGCACGCAACTTGGCTGCTTCACTGCCGCACCCTGCCACCACCAGTGTGGCATCCGGATAATTCTCCTTCAGTAACCCGAAGGCCCTGATCAGCACATCTACCCGGTAATGCGGTTCCAGATTGCGGATTGACAGTAGTCTTGGGCGCAGTTTTTTGCGTTCCCGATAGGCGAATCGTCTGGTGTCAACGACATTCCTGATCACTTCTGTCCGATAACCGAATCCGGAAAATATCCTCTGAAGGTAGTTCGAAGGCACTACGATCTGGTGCGCCAGGCGCAACCACGGATGCACCAACAATCCCCAATGCAACAGATGGTCCTCGGCTTCGCCACTGTGGTAATGCAACACTACACGCTTGCCGAAACAGCGCGCTGCCCAGATTGCCGGTGCCGGCGCCAGCAGAAATGACCAGTATGAAGCCGAGAACACATGTACCACATCGGCGTGACGAAATTTTAACAGGCTTGGCAGATATAACACTTGATTGAACACCGTTCTCAGATAAGGCAGCTGGCGTATCCAGCGCAAACCTCGCGGGAACATCGGGTTGATAGGAATAAAACTGACGGCATAACCATCCTTGATAAGTCCTTCTATAAGGGCTCGCGCCTGTACGCCCTGACCGCCGAGTATCTCCAGGCTGGTGGCAACCACAGCTATTCTGAGAGGAGGCATGTCTGGTGTCGGCGAATCTGCGGCTACTGGCCATCTTTCAGTCACATCACGATCCAACTGGTCGCTCATGGCGTTATCTCGGCCATGATCGGTATCTTGGCTGTAACAGGAACGCCCGCGGCTGGCCGTTATGTCGTCCGGTTCCCGCTATCTGTCCGAGCGCGTTGATAGCAGTTGCATCCGTTAACACCCAACCCGAATCGGAGGGAAGCAGTTGATTCAGATTCAGTATCCGGTTGCGACTCCAAAGCACGGCGTGCGAATCGGCGCCTTTGTCGACGCCCGACCACCCTACCGCTTGACCGAAAATATTGATGGCCTCTGCGGCACTGTTGGTATCCCCCGGCAATGTGCCGAGATCCCGCATAATGCCCTTTTCCCAGCGAAACGCCCGCGAGACGGTCCCGTCAGACGTGCCCGACCAACCCACTATTTGCTCCCTGTCATTGATGGCCAGGGCGGTACTCGACGTATACCCTGGCAGCATGCCCAGATCCTGACGCTGACCTTTCGACCACAAGCTTGCATGATGTTCATAAGTCATCAGCCTGCCCGCATCCTGTGAGTAATCTCCGACCAGTTGTCCGATATTATTGATATCGAATGCATGACTGATGGACCAGTCGCCCGCGCCACCACCAAGGTCTTGCAATGTTCCACCCTGCCACAGGAGGATGTGCAAGACCCATGAGCCTCTCACCGTCTCGGACCATCCTGCCACCTGACTGAAGTCATTGATCCCGCGAGCAGCACTGGTCCCATATCTGACGTTGTAAGAACAAGGACAGTAGAGCGCACTCACAGACCGCATATTGCCACCCTCCCAGATGAACCCCTGTGATATCTCAGGAAAGCCATGACCCATCGTGTTCATCTCACTTATACCAACGACCTGGCCACGATCATTAATTGCGTCTGCTTCACTATCCGTGCCACCTGGGAGCGTACCAAGATCAGTCATTGCTCCATCGTGGTAAAGAAAGGCATGATTTGCCCCTGTGTCGGTCGTCGATTGACCCACAATCTGGCCATGATCGTTCAGATCTTCGGCAACACTGAAGCTGCCGCCGAGCGTACCGAGGTCGATAACCCGATAACCGAGTGCGCCATCAGGCGCAGATACTGTATTGGAACTGAACACGATTCCGGAAACGGTTATCAGAAACGCCAGAAATGGCGCACTCGTCAATCGCCATGAATACTCTCTATTCATCATCTTAATCACCTGCTTGGATGGATATATGTACGGAATCCGTGCCGTTTTTACCTGTAACAGGAATATTAAGACGGCACAGAGCGCAGAGATAATGGATACGTGGAGCTATACCTATCAGGAACAGTTCAAGCCTGTACAGCAGTTACGGTATGCGGCGAGATACATCTTCTCCCATCATTCATAGTGTAATTTTTCCCGTCCATAAACGTACGACACCAGAGTTCGAAGGAGATCAAGGTCCATAGATGCGAATCCATGTTCCGTCCAGTCTCATGAATTCGTAATAATTGCCTTATGTAGTCCGGATTGAATAAACCGCGCTGCACGCAGGTACCGGAAAGCAGCAGGTCGTGAACGAAACCCGTAAGCCGGCCCCTGAACCAGGCACCCAACGGAACGGCAAATCCGTGTTTTCTTCGATCGATGATTTCATCCGGAAGGATCCCCCGCATGGCACGCTTGAATATGCTCTTCGATACTCCATTCCTAAGTTTGAATTCGGGTGGGATCTTCGCTGCGAATTCCACAAGCTTGTGATCCAGCAATGGAACACGGGTTTCAATGGAATTTGCCATGCTCATTCGATCGACTTTTGTCAGTATGTCCAGCGGCAAATAACTCTTCATGTCGAGATATTGCAGAGTGGACAGCCAATCTAGGTTGGTACGGGTTAGTGTCTTGACTTCGTCATGCCAGAGTCCGTTCCTGAGTATGATCTCGGATACTTCCGGATTGAACAGACACCGTTGCTGGTCCACTTTGAAGAGTGTGATCGCATCCAGATAGCGCTCGGCTCCTGAGAGCGCAAAATGTCGCAGAAAATTGCGCCCTTTGGCGCCTTCAGACATGCCGTTGCCGATGCACCCGAGTATCTTGCGCAACGGTGCCGGCACATATTCGTAGCGGCGTTCTTTTCCTTCGACCTGGTACTTTTCATATCCGGCAAATAACTCATCCCCCCCGTCGCCGGAGAGCACGACCGTTACCTGCTCAGAGGCGAGCCTGGATACCAAATAAGTCGGGATTGCCGATGAATCGCCGAACGGTTCATCCAGGTACCACGCCATGTCTTCCACGAGATCTTCGATATCCGGGTCGACCATCAACTCATGGTGTTCGGTACCGAACTGATTTGCGACACGTCTCGCGTACCTGGCTTCGTTGTAGCCCTGCTCGTGGAAACCGATGGAAAATGTTCTGACCGGGCTGGTGCTCTGTCTTGCCATGCATGCCACGATCGCACTGGAATCGAGTCCACCGCTCAGGAATGCCCCGAGTGGCACGTCACTCACCAGATGAAGCTTGACCGATTCTTCCAGCAATTCTCTGAGTTGCTCGGCCAGATACGTTTCATTGTGCGTATAATCCGGTTCAAACTGCACATCCCAGTATCGACTGACTGTCGGAGGCTTGCCTGGAGACAATACCAATGTATGTCCAGGTTCGAGTTTATGCACCCCCGCGACGATGCTCTCACCTGCCGGTGTAGATAGCCCGCCGAACAGATGTCCAACCGACTGCCAGTTGAATCCACGTTCGAGTTCTGGTAGCTGTAACAGTACCTTCAGTTCGGAACCGAAGGCAAAACGTCCGCCAACTTCCGCATAGAACAACGGCTTGATGCCAATCCGGTCGCGAGCCAGAAACAGCATCTTCTTGCGTTCATCCCATAATGCTAATGCGAACATCCCTCTCAGTTTCGTCACACAATCTGTCCCGTACTCCTCATATAAGTGCACCAGCGTCTCGGTATCTGTCTGGCTGTAAAACCTGTGACCGCGTTGCTCGAGATCCTTGCGTAATTCCATGTAGTTATATATCTCGCCGTTCATTACGACCTTGACCGTCCCATCTTCGTTCTGAAGTGGTTGTTGACCCGTTTCGAGATCGATAATGCACAGACGTCGCATTCCGAGACCCACATGCTCGCCTATGTAAAAGCCGTCCTGGTCTGGTCCACGATGCTGCATTGCGGCACACATGGATCTCACTTCCTGCTGCTGCACGGGTTTTGAACCGAAACTTACTATTCCTGCAATTCCACACATGATTACTGATGCTCCCGATACCCGTGGGTAATCTGATCTCCGGTATGTGAACCCGGCGTATACAACATAAGGATCAACAGTTGAGTTGTTCGATGAGGAATGTCGACACCTCATCTGGTCGCTTGCTCCTCACCAGAACATGCAATTTCAACCAGATACTTTCCATATCCATAATCGCGATCGCCCGGAATCCAGACTTCTCGACAGCGCGACAGGATGCTGTATTGCATTCCTCAACCTTGGCTATGATCGCGGTAACACCTTGCCGCACCAATAAATCTCCTATTCTCGTCCATGCTGCCGCTGCGATACCTTTCCCCCGATATGCAGGGGCTGTAATAGCGTCTTCCATGCAGACGGTATCTGCGGGCAGCGTCAACCACCCGCTGCGTGAGGCCAGTACCGGTGCTCGCTGCCGGAATATCCAGCACGAAAATATGGCATCCTGACCATTCCGCACGATCCACAGATCCGCGTTCACACCCATGGAAAGGCGTCTTTCGGCTTCGAACACGCCGGTTCCACCAAGTTGCTCCACTAATAGCAGGTCGTCCAGGCTGCCTTGCACCAATTCAAATCCAGCCAGCAATTCGACACTCGGTCTTTGGCAAGTCAGATCCAGCCGATACCAGATATGACGTTCTCGCAGATACCGCAACCTGTCCATGTTCCGACGCAACCTGTTCAAGCCGCGGCGCATGCAGCCAATGACACCATGTCTGTAAACGCTGTGTTTTACCAATTCGGTGAATTTCATGAAGATATCGCCTCTGTGCATAGACGAGATAATATCGTTGCCTTATTCATTAAACCATCTGTCGAATCTTTCTCAGCTGACAAAATTCCGATACACCCTCAAAAGCGGCCATTTGAGCCAGGCAATGAGATCCTGTTTCTCGGCGCGGCTTAATGGACCGCAAAGGAACAACAGAACAACATACATTCCTGCATAGCTCAGTCCGGTAATAAACGCCAACGGCAACGCCGGCAACGATAGATTTCTCTCGATGAGCAGGGCAGGAACGGCGGCAACCGCGGTAATCGTGAGGGTTATTGAAAGGCTGTTCCAGGGCAGCACCTGCCGTATCCCGGTTTTCAGAATATGCTTGATTCTGTACAATGCCGCCGCCTTGGCCACCGCCATTGCCAGGAGCGAGACCAGCACTGCACCTTCCAGCCCGAACCAGGACATGAACAGCCTGATCATACCGGCGATAATCCCCAATTGAATGAAATAAAGGACGATAAGCAGTTTGGTTCTGGCATACACACGCAGGATAGAATCCGTAAGCAATGCGGAAAACAGAATCGAAACAGTCCACAACATGAACAGCGGCACGCTTTTGATGTAACTGTCGGTGAACAAAATCACTATAAGTGGATGTGCCACCACTAATAATCCGCCAACCAGCGGAGCGAACAACAACATCAATTTCCGGGTCGTGTCGAGCCAGATCCCGAGTATCGAATCCGAATCACCGCTCTGGATATATTCCCGTATCCTGACCATCATCACATTACTTGTCGATGTCGTCAGGAAATCCACCAGGGGTATCTGCAGGCAACCAACCGCATAAATAGCGAACGTTGCCACGTCATAACTCGAAGAGACAACATACATGTGATAATTTATCTGTACGGTCGCGATAAACACCGAAACAGCGAATGGAAATGCATAAGCGAACTGTTTCCGCAATAACGTCGTATCTGGCCTGAGTTCAGAGTGTTCCGTATGTCTCAGGTATAGGAGAGTTCCTAAAAACCGGAACCCAGAGAATATCACCAGACCGATCAGCAACCATTCCAGACTCTGAAACAGGATCGCCGGAAGAATACAGGCCGCGGCACGCAGAAAATCCGAAATAGCATAAGTAGACGACGCATACAGATGACGCTTGTGGGAGATCATCACGATCTCGAGCACTGTCGCGCTCAGCATAAACAAGAGAAATAAGCCGATCAGGGGGACATACTGCGTCAAGGTAGGGTTGTGGAACCAGTGCGCAATCGCCGCGCGCAAATACCACAACAGCAGGAAACACAACCCACCGACCGCTGCCAGTACCCAAACAGCGTTGAACACATATCGGCCGCTTTGCCTGGATCCGGCACCGGGCAGGAAATAGAACAGGCTTTCCGCCATCCCCAACTGCACTATCCCGTACAGCGTCGTATAGATCAGGAATAGCTGCTTGTAGGTTCCGAACTCTTCCTTGCTGAAAACCCTGACCAGGACCACCGGAATGACGAAAGTTGCCAGAAATCCCAGTAGACGGCCCGACATCAGCATGATTGCCGGTTTGAATATGGATTTCATTGCGTGATCGTCATCATGATTGATGTGAGATATTGCATCCGCCGGTAAAGTCGAAAACACCGTTGACCTGACAACCCATGATCGCCGGAGAAGAACGATGGAATACGTCCATGCATGATTCTTCCCATAAGACCCGGCGCGGAAACGTCAACCCTGGGTGTCTGATATCGCGATGCTGACATGTGGTATACCCCCCCACATATCCTGCCGCAGCTGCTGCCTTGACGATCGAGTTACTGAACCGGCCGTCCGGATAGGCTAAATGTCTGATCTCGCCACCCAGCATGAGTTCAAGTTTCTGCTTGGAACCCCGCACTTCATCTTCGACCTTTCGCTTGCTTTCGTTTGTCAAGAAGGCATGACTCCGGGTATGGGAACCGATGACAACTCCTGCCTTACGCATTTCAGACAGCATCTCCCAATCAACGGATCTGAAATCCTTCGTATCCGCGTCCTGCAACTCGCCATACTGACGTAACAGCTTCAGGATCGCGATAATTTTCTCCTGCGGCAGGCTGTGCAGGAATGCCCGTGTTGTTCGAAACGGGCTGACAGTCAACTCATTCAACCCACCGATGTACCCTGGAAGAACATCTATCTGCGACAACAGCTTTCTGAGATGCTTACGGGGGGATGGCCAGACAAAAAATGCACGGGATAGCAGGAGATATAATTCGTCATGTAATTGAAGGCGGTTTGTACCGACCAGATCTGTAACAGCGAACACAGCGAAAGGTATTCCTTTGCGCTTCAATAAAGGAAAGGCGTTCTGATAGACGTCTGCATAGCCATCGTCGAATGTGATGGCTGCCATCGGTTTCTCTGTCGAACCTTTGTCATGACTGTTCTGGATGATGTCATCAAGATCAACGAATCTGTAATGCCGTCCGACCCAGTCAAGGTGCTGTTCAAGCGTTCGCGTGCTTATCAGCATCGGAGCTATGGAATTGATCACACAGATATCGTAGTTCTCAACGACCCGGTGATAACCCAGGATGAGGGGCGTGGCATCTGTTTTGGAGATCTTCCCCATCAAACCGGCGATACCCGTCCAATACATGGCCGAGGCCGCCCCGGTTTTTATCAATCTTCTCATCGCATACCTTGTTCCCCGCGCCCAATATGACGCTTATTGAGTTAATAAATCAGTTTACCTGCAGTTGTCTTGGCCAGCGAATACATTTTTTAATACCCATTTTTAAATCTATTGCGCGCCTGTACAGAATCCCGATAGCAGTGCGTGGATATAGATTTATCCTGACCAAATCCCGATGTGCTTGCGCCCACAGATACTTGTAGCTTTCGTTTCCATGCAACATGTCATACTCATCGGCACCTTCATCGATTGCTGCCTTTATTGTCAGCCCCATCATGACAAGGCCAACACTGTACCTGCTGAAAGCTGGATCAAATCCGGATTGATAGAAATAGTATTTATTGTTGTACATGAATGCATAGATGGCCGCTGCCGGGACTCCATCAAGAAACAAGATAAACAATCTCAACCATTCGCGTTGCGATGCGATGCGACTGAGCTCGGCATGAAATTGAAGCATGTCTGGAGTATCCATCTCGTCCACATCGTCACGACTTTCCCAACGTTTGCGATGCAGATCGACGAACATGGCAAAATATATCGATCGATGCCTTTCTGAATTTGGCAGTTCCAGTTTCAGTTCAAACTTTTTTATGGCGGACTTCGTCCGCCTTCGAACATTGGCGCGATGAGCTGGGCCGAGCGTCTGTAAATACGAATCCCAGGACATATCGGATAGATCTATATACGGACATACCCCTACGGTCGTATGACTGACTGCCCATCCTCTATCCACCAATTCTGATTCAAGTCTTGCGACAAGCATCGAGGTAGCCTTGACTCGGGTAAATTCAATGACAAGCTTGTGATGTAAAAGATATGATGTAAGAGCTTTTAGCACGTCATCTTCTTCTCCACGACGGATAATCAGGTCAAGATAATCCGAACCTACGGTACCCGTGCCGAGAAATTCCAGGGTACGGAATGGTATCAACCGTTCTGGCTGGCGAGCACGAATCGCCAGAGGCGCTACTCCAACCAGTTTGTTATCGCGACGTAACACCAGTAAATGCAGCTGCCTGCGCCCGGAAAGATGCTTCCACCATGTAAACAGCCACTCCCAGGTAAGAAATACGGAGTTAGAGCTGCTCGCTTTCAATAATTCATTCCACTCCAACCTGAGCCATTCAAACTTTCCGATGTCACGTACGGTTTCAAGCTTAAGCATGTCCAACGCTCCGGCGGCTCGATATTGACTCAACCCAGGATGGAACTTATCCACCACTCACTTTCCAGTCTGGTCAGGAAGGCCTGTCCAGCATGAATGCTCTGCAATATCTCGGGCGATTTTGAGTGCATCATTACCCAGCCGTTCCGAATCGGGTAAAAGATACAGTGATTGCCGGAAAGTTCATCCATGATCGTTGGGTCGACCTGTCCCGTTATCGCTACAGCACCGTGTTTCCTTGCATGAAAAAACAGATTTTCGAGTACTGCGCCGGCGGACTCGCGAGTGGTTACTAATTGCGCCACTTCAGCGACTCCTGATGACTTCAGGAAATACACGTACCAGCCAATGATCTCCTTTTCTCCATTGAGCACCTGCCGTCTTTGAAATATTCCATAGCGCGTGTTCTGCTCCAGCGCATTAAACAACCACGTGGAGGTATTACCGGCATATTCAGGAACGAGCCTTCGGAGTTGCGTGAATCTCGGTAGCATGGCACTCAGGACTCCGGCGTCAAGCGTATCGTCCAGCATCTTCGGCCTGCGTAGTTTGAATAGCCTTTTAAAGATGAATGGACTCAGGCCATCCACCATCTGACAGATCGGAGACAATATCCACGTCAATCCGGCGGGCAGACCCCGGTTTTGGAGGAATGTAAGCACGTACCTGCTGGGACGTAACAATCTTATCCAGCACAATCCGTATAACCTGGACGGCGTTCCGCCGGCGCTCTCCCATATTCTGCGTGATGCATCGTTGACGTCCGCCAGCGATAGATTCTGAGGCCCTGAAAAGAATTTTCTGGCGAGATGGACCGCCGCGAGTGTCGATCGGCTACCAGGTTCAACCATAAAGCTGTGCGTTACAGCAGCAGTGATCCGGCGGCCATCGAACATCATAGGCCTGGGAACGACGCCTACGCACCCAATGATATAGCTATTGTCATCCTCGAAAACGAGAGAACGGATGTCTTCGTCGCGCCACGGATTTTCCAGCATTATCATTGACAGATCACGCTGCAGTGATTTCTGCCGGTTTTTGTATTTATCCCCATATACTTTCAGATACAACCGTGCGATTGCCGGAATATCCGTTTCTATCAGAGGACGCACCAGCCCGGATACAGGATTATTGCACCGCCTCAAGACCGGCTCTGCATGCGAAATACCGCTCATCTATGGATAGATTGTACGTTTACATGGCTCTGAGTCTGTGTCACTTCAGTTACCCTGCCATCTATAAATTCGACTATGCTGTCCATGGTTTGAAATTTTTCAAATTCGATCGTATCAAGACTAAGCGTTATATCGAACTCCCTTTCTATTCTGAACAGCATATCCACGAATGCCAGCGAATCCAGTATCCCATTGTTGAACAGATCTACATCGCCGGCCGGTTCATCCAGCCCGAGATCATCTTGAAATATTCTCGTAAGTCTTTTCCTTACAGAAATATTCTTACGCATGAGTGTTCTCTCTGAGTTCGTAGTACTCGTTCTCCAGCATGTCAAACCATAGTCTGTCGTGTGCGACGCCATCTATATAGTGACATTCACGTTGACGACCTGCTGGTCTGAAATTCAGTCTCTTGATCGCCCTCAACGAAGGGTAGTTCGTCTCTACGGCCCATACATTGATTGAATGTAAACCGAGCTGTGCAAATCCAAGCTCCAGCATTGCTGAGGATGCTTTTACCGCATAACCCTTATTTGAATATAGTCTCTCACCAAGCACGATCCAAAGAGTCGCTGTCTTGAAATCGTGATGAACATCGCTAAGACCAACGATCCCGATCGGGATATCATCATCTGCGGTGAATGCCCTTAAGACATGGTTTTCCTTTCGAGCCATCACCTTCACGGCAAGCTTGTCGAGACGCTGGATATCGCCACCAAAATCCAGCCATTTGTAATTTCGTTGTTCCCCCAACCACCTGGCCGCCATGTCCAGTAATCCATTATTCTCAAGCGGTGTAAGCTGCATCCCGTTACCAGATTTCGGCGAGTTTTCGACGATCGATCTTCCCTGCCTGATTCTTAGGTAACTCACTTAAGCTTCTCCATTGACTTGGTATCATGTAGTCTGGTAACTCAGAGCTCAATCTTGTTCGCAACTTTACCGGAGTTATTGCTTCTCCATCGTTAGCAACGTACGCACAACATATCTTTACGCCATCGAACTCTTCACTTGGTATGGAGATGACAGCGCATTCGCGTAACGATTCGACAGCATTCAGAGCCGCCTCTATCTCTCCAAGTTCTATGCGGTAACCACGACTCTTTATCTGGTAATCTTTTCTGCCGACAAAGTACACCAGACCGTCATTTCCAACTCGCGCCAGATCGCCTGTCATGTACATGCGGGACCTGCCGCCTTTGTCATCCTGAAATTCCAGAAAGACCCTCGCTGTTTCTTCCTCATTTCTCCAGTATCCCGGGCTCAACCCTGCACCTCGTATGAACAGATCGCCGGTATAGCCGTTTTTAATCGGCTTTAGCTGTTGATCCAGGACTAATAGTTCCTCTCCGCTACAAGCCTTGCCGATTGGAATACTGGTTTTGGTATCCTGTGGGCAGCGTTCGACTCCGAGCCGGTAGCC
>JBOIBL010000015.1:0-5862 GCA_050739495.1 Gammaproteobacteria bacterium
GCTCGAAATTGAGCGTGCGTGCCCGCCACCAAGTGGCGTTGCCTGCTCTATCCGTACAGTGGTGCCGGATATTCTATTTGAGGCTGATGATGTATTACCGCCCATGCTCTGCGATTACCTGACCAACCTGGCAGCGCCACGTTTGATGCCTTCCAACGTGGTTGATCCTGCTACAGGAATCGCGGTCCAGAATCCGGTGCGCAGCAGTTATTCGATGTATTTCGGTCCGAATATGTACGATGTCGTGATGGCATATGTGAGTAACACCATCTCTGGATTGGCGGGCATTCCAGCACGGCATGCCGAGCCGCTCGCCATGCTTAGATACACGCCGGGCCAGGAGTACAAACCGCATATGGACTATCTGGTTGGCTCGGGGACAGGGGAACAGATGGAATCACGCGGCGGGCAACGAGTCGTTACCACATTCGTATACCTTAATGACGTCGAGCAAGGCGGTGAGACGGATTTTCCGGAATTGAAAGCCAGGATCAAACCGGCACGCGGCAGGGCCGTCAAGTTTTATAACCTGGATGTGCACGATGAACCAAACCCGCTGACGATGCATGCCGGCTGCCCGGTATTGAAGGGTGAGAAATGGCTGGCGACCTTCTGGTTCAGACAGCGGCCATTCACTTGGAATCCGGATGATCTCAAGCCGACAGAAACCAGCCGGTGATGCTGTAACGTGCAGCAGTTGCGAATGGTGCGACGAAAGATACGCAATGCGGAGCCGGAACCCGGAACAGACTCAGGGAATTGAACCGCGGCATGAAAGTATCAATCACCTTTCCTTTCTCATCCATGAATTGCAGTAATCCTCCCCAGTGAGCCTGCCAGCCTTTGGTCAGACCTATCACATAGGCTATTTCACGTTTGGCATCTGCTTGGGTGTCGTCATGCCATTTGAGGAAATGCCCGGGTAGATATCGCGTTGCCTGGGCCTTGGCATAGGCCAGTCCGCTGATGCCGGTGAGGCGCTCGATGAAATCCAGACACTCCCGGCTGTTCAGGAATTCCGTGGCTCGATGAAGAATCAGATCGGGGTCACGTTGTTCCCGGTACGCCTGCACCATCATGTAGGTGTTGTACGCGAATTGGAATTTGTCGCGGGCGGTATTCTGGATGAATTGCATGAGCGCCATCCGTTCGCCCGGAGACATGGCTTCAAAAGCCGCTTTGGATACCGAGGCGCCTGCTTCGCCATTCTGATAAGCAAGCTCCCACGGCACGTCGGTTGCCAGACAGGCATGTAGCGCTTCAGCAGCATTCGGCACCAGAAAGGCTTCGATCTGAAGGCGTTGGTCGGCCGCAAAAGCGGTCTTGAGGCGTTCGAGGTCCAAGTCTGGATGCAGCATGGGTTGGCGGGGTCCCGCTGAGTTTAGGAGGGTTTCCGGAGCATTATAAAGGGTGGACAGGCTCCGGCTTTCGCTGGGACTGGGCGATGCGATAAACTATGCGCTTTACGGATCAAACTGACCGATTAATTGTGGGCTTTGGCGACGTTATGCTGCCCAAATCGCCGGTTTTTCCGAATCTCCCGCTGAACGCCCAATTTATTAAATGGCGGAAATGAGCGAATCTTACCAGCAGCGCTACCAGACGACGCCGTTCTCCGGCGCCAATGCCCCTTACGTAGAAGCTCTATACGAGCAATTTCTGGCGGACCCGGGTTCGGTGTCCAACGCCTGGCGGGATTACTTCCGCGGCGTTCAGGCTGCCGAGGCGGGGCCTCCGGACCAGCCCCGTGGCCCAGTTGAGCAGCAACTGTTAAGCCATGCCAACGCCCGTCGGGTGGTGGCAGGCAACGGCGGACTCCACCCGGAGGCGGCCGAAAAGCAGGCGGGCGTTATCAAGTTGATCGAAGCGTATCGGGGCCGCGGACATCTTCAGGCCAAACTTGATCCGCTGGGACTGCATCAGCTATCGCCCGTACCTGATCTGGAACTTGCCTTTCATGGTCTGGGGCAAAGTGACATGGGCACGGTATTCAGCACGGTTTCCCTGACCGGGCCGGACCGTATGCCACTCACGGATATCTGGTCCATGCTCCAGCAAACCTACTGCGGCACAGTGGGTTTTGAATTCACGCATGTCACGAATTCCGACGAGCGTCTCTGGCTCAAGGAACAGATCGAAGCAGGGCGCATTCACACAGCGCTGACTGCTGATGAAAAACTCAAGGTCCTGAATTCATTGACTGCAGCTGAAGGTATGGAACGTTATTTCCAGACCCGGTACGTTGGTCAGAAGCGCTTTTCGCTGGAAGGCGGCGACTCCCTGATCCCCATGTTGCATGACCTGATAAACCATAGCGGCATTGCGGGCATCCAGGAAGTCGTGATCGGCATGGCTCACCGTGGACGCATCAATGTATTGATCAATGTCCTGGGCAAATCCCCCAAGGATATTTTCTCGGCGTTCGAGGGTCATTACGATCCCAAGACGGCGGAGGGTTCCGGTGACGTCAAGTATCACCTGGGTTATTCCTCGGATGTAAAGACCGATGGCAATACCGTGCATGTCGCATTGGCTTTCAACCCGTCGCATCTTGAAATCGTCGGGCCGGTAGTCGAAGGCTCGGTTCGGGCGCGTCAGGATCGTCGTGCAGATCCCAGCGGTAGCAAGGTGTTGCCGGTGCTGATCCATGGCGATGCGGCATTCGCCGGGCAAGGTGTATGCATGGAGACCGTGCAACTGTCGCAGGCACGCGGGTTCCATACCGGTGGCACCGTCCACATCGTGCTCAACAACCAGGTGGGATTCAGCATCAGTGATCCGCATGACGCCCGCTCCACACCGTACTGCACCGATCTTGCAAAGATGCTTGAAGCGCCGGTGTTGCACGTGAATGGCGATGATCCTGACGCGGTTATCTTCGTGACCCGCCTGGCCTTTGCCTATCGCCAGCGGTTCCATAAGGATGTGTTCGTGGATCTGGTGTGCTATCGCCGGCATGGACACAACGAAGCGGACGAACCCTCCGCGACGCAACCCATCATGTATCAAACCATCAAGGCGCATCCGACCACGCGCACGCTGTACGCCGATACATTGAAACAGCAGCAACTGATGGATGATGCCAAGCTCACGCAGTTGGCGGATGCCTATCGCGACAACATGGATGCCGGCAAGCCGGTTGCACCAGGCATTGTTCCGCACGTCAGAAATGAATTCAGTGTGGACTGGAGTGGTTTCCAGTCACGCAGCTGGGACCAGGACGTCGATACCAAACTGCCCAGGGAAATGCTCAAGCCGCTTACCGATGCCATGAACCGGGTGCCGGACGAAGTACAGTTGCACCCGACTGTGGCACGTATCTACGAGGCGCGCCGCAAGATGGCGGCCGGTTCCCAGAACTTCGACTGGGGTTTTGCGGAAATGCTGGCCTATGCGAGTCTGGTTACCGGCGAATACGCGGTGCGTCTGACCGGCCAGGACAGTGGCCGCGGCACCTTCTTCCACCGGCATGCCGTACTGCACAACCAGAAGGACGGCCGCATCTACCTGCCCCTGCAACATGTTGCGGATTCCCAGAAGAGTTTCAGCGTGGTGGATTCGCTGCTCTCGGAAGAGGCAGTGATGGGGTTTGAATACGGCTATAGCACGGCCGACCCCGAGACCCTGGTGATCTGGGAAGCCCAATACGGCGATTTCGCAAATGGCGCCCAGGTGGTGATTGATCAGTTCATCTCTGCAGGCGAAGCCAAGTGGGGACGGCTATGCGGGTTAGTGCTGTTCCTGCCGCACGGCTATGAAGGGGGTGGCGCGGAACATTCTTCGGCACGCCTCGAGCGCTACCTTCAGCTGTGTGCCGAGCACAATATGCAAGTATGCGTGCCATCGACGCCGGCCCAGATGTTCCATATGTTGCGCCGCCAGATGCTGAGACCGTATCGCAAACCGCTGGTGGTGATGACCCCCAAGAGTTTGCTGCGCCACAAATTATCGGTGTCACCGCTTGAAGATGTTACGCATGGCCGTTTCCATCTGGTGATCCCGGAGATCGACGAACAAAAGACTGACAAGGTCCGGCGTGTCGTATTCTGCTCCGGCAAGGTCTATTACGATCTGCTGGAAGCGCGTCGTGCAGCCAAAATCGATGACGTCGCAGTTGTCCGCATCGAACAGCTGTATCCGTTTCCGCAGGTCGAATATGCGCACACCATCGAGCACTATCCCAACGCAGCGGAAATCGTCTGGTGTCAGGAAGAGCCCCTGAACCAGGGTGCCTGGTACCATATCCGGCATCGCCTGCAAGAACCGCTGCAAAACAAGCACACCCTGAGCTATGCGGGCCGTGCCGCCTCTGCTGCACCCGCGGTTGGGTACGCGCAGTTGCATGTCCTGCAGCAGAAAGAATTGATCCAGGAAGCGCTGGGCATGAATACCACGCAAACTGAAAAGACTTCCGCGAAAGCCAACACCAGAACCAGAAGCGTATCGGAGAAGGCATGAGTATCGAGATCAAGGTCCCGCAGTTACCGGAGTCCGTTCAGGACGCGACGCTGGTGGGATGGCACAAGCAACCTGGCGACGCGGTGAAACGCGATGAGAACCTGGTGGATATCGAGACCGACAAGGTGGTGCTGGAATGTCCGGCGCCGCACGATGGCGTGCTCAAGGAAATCAGGATCAAGGACGGCACCGCGGTGACTGCCGGGCAAGTGATTGCGATCCTGGAAGAGGGTGCTGCAGCGCCCGCTCCCGCGCCCGCAAAAGCTGAAACCAAGACTGCGGCGGCAGCGGCTCCCGCGCCTGTCGCAACTGCGACGACTGACGATGACGATGCGGCAAGCGGTGATCTACCGCTCAGTCCCTCGGTTCGGCGTCTGGTCGAAGAACACAGTCTCGATCCGGCCAGAATCAGGGGTACCGGGCGCGATGGACGTCTGACCAAGGCCGACGTGCTGGATTACATCGGCAAGGGCGGCGACAAACCGGTTGCCACGACTCCGGCTGCACCCACTACAACCGCTGCGCGCCCAGCTATGGCAGGACGCGCCGACCGTCGTGTACCGATGACGCGGATGCGTGCGCGCATCGCGGAGCGATTGGTCGAATCGCAGACCAATACCGTGATGCTGACTTCGTTCAACGAAATCGATATGACCGAGGTGATGGCGTTGCGCAGCCGTTACAAGGACAAATTCGAGAAAGAACATGGTGTGAAACTTGGTTTCATGTCGTTCTTCGTCAAAGCTACGGTGGAAGCGCTGAAGAAATATCCGGTGGTGAATGCATCCACCGAGGGCAACGACATCATCTATCACGACTACTGGGACATCAGCGTGGCGGTATCGACTCCACGTGGTCTGGTGACGCCGGTATTGCGTGACGCCGACCAGATGAGTTTCGCGGAGATCGAAAAGACACTGGCGGAGATGGCGGCGCGTGCCCGTGACGGTAAGATCAGCATCGAGGAACTGACGGGCGGCAGCTTCACCATCACCAATGGTGGCGTATTCGGCTCGTTGTTCTCGACCCCGATCATCAACCCGCCACAGAGCGCGATCCTCGGCATGCATGCCATCAAGGAACGTCCCATGGTAGTGAACGGGCAGGTGCTGGCGCGGCCCGTGATGTATATCGCGCTCACCTATGATCACCGGATCGTGGATGGGCGCGAAGCAGTCCTGACCCTGGTTTCGATCAAGGAATCGCTGGAAGATCCTTCCAGGTTGTTGATACAGGTTTGATTCTCATCTTGCCCGATTCGCTGCAATAAGCAAAGGATCGGTACGAGAAGGCATTGCTTAGCTAAGGAAAACGCGATGACTCAGTCTTTTGATGTAGTGGTGATTGGTGCGGGTCCGGCGGGCTACGTCTGCGCGATCCGCGCGGCCCAGAACGGTCTCAAGA
>JBOIBL010000016.1:0-4625 GCA_050739495.1 Gammaproteobacteria bacterium
CCCGACAATACGACGGGGATGGCCTTGGCCTGGATGGGGGTGGCTTCGGTATAGCCCTGATCGGAAACAGCACGCAGCAATTCGGCCGAAAGGCCGAGCGATGAAAATGACATGATTACTCCTGGAGCCGCCTGCTGACGCGCGTACGCACCATGCCGGTCCAGGCAGTTGATTATTTAGTTAGGATCGGGGAATACGCTAAAAGGTAGGCCGCGATGGTTTGCGGGACTACAGACCGGATCGCGTCACGTCAAACTCGGGCAGGAGTATAGCGTATCGCGCTCCAATTAGCTAAGGGCTTCAAGTTGGTTCGATTCCCGTCATGCCAGCATGAGCTGGCATCCAGTTCCTTAATCTGACTGGATTCCGGCCATTCCCGGAAATTGCTCCTGCATTTCCGGGACTTCCACCATCCATGGCGGTTGCGCACGGAATGACGAAATTCCAGCACTGGTGCGCTTTCGCCTCAAGCGGCTGATTTGGCGCGGAAACGGGGCAATACCCAACGTTCAAGGACGTGATCCAGCGACAACTTACCCGGCCCGAATAAGACGATGGCGAGCAGCATCAGGCCCCAGGTCTTGTGATCCAGGAAGCCGCCATTCCAGAAATCCTTGAGCAGGCCATCCGGCCACAGATCGGGATACGAGATCACGGCGATGATGTTGTAGACGAACAGCACCGCGGCAGTGACGCGGCCAGCGAGACCCAGACCGAGGAACCAGGGCAGGATCAGCTCTACGGCAGTACCGAGATAGGCGGCAACTACCGGTGGCAGCAGCGGCACATGATAGGTGCTCTCGAACAAGCCGACAGTGCCCTGGAAATCGCCGATCTTCACCAGTCCGGCATTCCAGAAATCCATCGCCACCCACAACCGGAAGGAAAGCAGACTGATGGGCGTGGCCCAGGTCAGGCCACGCACGGTCTTCTGATACAGCTCGCAGCAGCGTTTCAACATGATGGAATCTCCCTCGCTTATTCGTTTTTGTTCAGTAGTCGTAACCGGCAATCAGAGCGTCAGAAAACAAGCCCTGCAATGCCGTCTCGAAATTAAAACTCTCATCGGCGGCCATCGCCGCCGCATGGGCCGCACTCAATGTTCCGCCGTCCTGCATGCTTTGCAGCAAGGCATGTAATCCCGCACCGATCGCGCGCATGGCGATCTGATTCTCATCGCGCCAAAGCATGACGGATTGACCGGCGCCATCGAGTTTCAATGTGTCCCCGCGCTGTTCCTGACAGAACAACCAGATGTCCAGGATAGGGTGCGTCGAGTCCACCAGCCGCAGGCTCGGATGCAAATGAAACCGCAGTGATGCTTGCTTATCCTCCGGTACGTCTGCGAGCTGAGCGGGATCGAAGGGTTCAGCATCTGCTGCCAGCAGACTTTCCTGTCGCGCCCATTCCAGACGTGCAACGTCGGCGAGGTAGGGTAA
This sequence comes from Gammaproteobacteria bacterium, assembly GCA_050739495.1. GTDB lineage: Bacteria > Pseudomonadota > Gammaproteobacteria > Natronospirales > REEB76 > DASSKW01. Next base: position 1,440 of record JBOIBL010000016.1, read on the forward strand.
CGATGCCGCTTCCGGCAAGTGCGCTAATAAGTCGGGGAACCTGACGCCATAGTCCTGCAGATTGCCGCTACGCGAGGGTTCGTCGCGGATATAGCGCGCAGCTGCGCTTTCAAAAAAGGCGTCGCCAACCAGTGCCTTGACGGCGGGATAGTCGGTCGTCAGGGTGGCAGTCAGGTTGCTGAACACGATGTTGCGATAAATGCCGAGCCGCGCATCGGCAGAAAGACCATTACCACGCACAGAATCGCCAGCATTGGTGCCGGCGTCACCCAGCACCCAGGCCATGAATTCCTGTTGAAGCTTATGCAGCGACGGCGCGGTAGTCATGCATGATCCTGTCGGCCTTGGCTGCTTCTGACATCAGCACCTGCAATTCCGGAATATCCTGGTCCCACTCAATGAGCGTGGGCACCGGCCCGCAATGCGCGAGCGCTTCTGCGTACAGAAGCCATACCGCATCGGCGACCGGACGGCTGTGGGTGTCTATCAACAATTCAACTTCCAGACCCTGTTTGGCGGTGAAACCTGCCAGATGGATCTCTTTCACGTGTTCGCACGGGATGGCGCGGATATAGGCATGTGCGTCGAAGCTGTGGTTCACGGCATTAACATGGATATTGTTGACGTCGAGCAGAATGCCGCAGCCGCTGCGTTCGGCGAGCGCGGCGACGAACTCCCATTCCGGGATCGTCGAATGGGTATAACTGAGATACGTGGATACATTTTCGATCAGGATCTGGCAACCGAGAAAATCTTGCGCTGCATGCACCCGTTGCGTCATGAGCTCGAGTGCTTCTTCAGTGTAGGGCAGGGGCAGCAGGTCATTCAGATAACGGCCATCGACAGCGCCCCAGCACAAGTGTTCCGAGACCAGCGCAGGTTGCACGCGCGCGATCAATTGTTTCAGTTGATCCAGATGCGATTGATTGAGCCGGTCGCTGGTACCGAGTGAAAGTCCGACTCCATGCAGGCTGAGTGGGTAGTCACGCCGTACGCGATCCAGCATGCGGGGCAGTTCACCGCCGCTGCAAAAGAAATTCTCGCTGTGGACTTCGAACCAGGCGATGGCTGGTTTTTCCTCGACAACCTGTTGATAGTGAGGAGAGCGCAAACCTATCCCGGCCTGGGCCGGGATAGGTTGCATCTGAAGCGCCGGTTGGTTGGTGACCGGCATTGCAATTACATCTTCTTGCTGGCAGGTTCCGTCGAACCACCTTCGATCTTGCTGCAGAGACCGGCAGGCACGGCCACGAACGCGTTCGGATCACGTGCCTTGGCATCCTGACCGGCACAGGAATGGCCCGGCGAGGCGCAATCGTTCTTGTGCGCGGCATTGACGCCGAAGCACTTCTCGGTCTTGGCCATATGGTCGCCCTTCATGTCTTTCGCATTGGCCTGGCTGAGGCCGACGATACCCATGGCGATGACACCGGCGATGGCAGTCTTGAGGACGAGCTTGGAATCTTTCATGTGACGTCTCCCTGAGAGAGGTTGTTGTAAATGGAACAGTAACCAGACCCCGGGGCATAAAGATTTATTACAACGCATGTTAAAAATCATGGCGCGGGCCTGGACCTCGAACATGCTACGCGCGGGGACGGGGTTGCCGGGGGAGTTTGGACATAATCAAGCTGTCGGGAGGCATTCCCAACCGTTATCCGGTTCCGGGGTCAGGTCCGGACCCGAGCCTTGAGACTGGTGAGATAAGCCTGTTCATCCGGCAGCCGGCCTTCCCGCTGGGCCAGCCACAGGGCTTCGGCCAGGCATTCCAGCATCTCGTGCTCGGCCGCGTGGGGGTCCCGGGTGCTGGCCAGTAGTGCGCCATGTGCGGCTTTTATCCCGGCGGGGCGATCTATGGATAACTGTTCACGGATCGCGATGTGCATTCCCATGTGCAGGAACGGATTGGTCTCGCCGCCTTCCGGGCGCCAGTCCCGGTCCAGCATCTTGTCCGGTTGTTCTAGTAACGAATGGTATTCCGGATGCAGGCGGATCACGTCAGCGACGATGGTTTCCAGTGCAGTAAGCGGGGTATCGTGCTGAAGTTTCTGCCAAACATCGAAGAACATCTGGCGGGTATCGGTGCGGCTGTTTGAATACATGCTGATCGGTTTGTACAGATGAGATGTGCATTCTAACGCCGCGGCCGGACACGGCGCGAACCGAGTAACACGAGCCAGGTTCCGATGGGCAAGCCGAAACCACCACATACGAATATCAAGCTGCCGGTCCGCAGTGCCGCCGCCGGAGTGAGCCCGAGGAAAGCGCAGGCCACTACGGCGATTACGACCCAAATTAACAACCACAGGATCGGCAACAGGAGGATCACGGTTTCAGACTGGAATTATGGATAAGGCGCGACCGGATAGCTTCCGGCCGCGCTTACCCAGCCGAGACAGAATTACATTGCTTGCAGCAAGGGAATTGCGATCATCAATTCACCGATCACCGCGGCGACGAAGCACAAGGTGCGCACGACCGGAAGTCCCAGCGCGTAAACCACGTAATGAGCCAACCGGGCCCAGAAATACAGCATGCAGCCCCAAACGGTCAGTTGTGTGCTGATGCCGGCAAATTGAGCGGCCGCTACAAGCGCCGCAAACACCACCAGGTTTTCCACGGCATTGTAATGGGCGCGTTTGGCACGTTGTGCCCAGGCGTGCAGGGGTTTGTCGTTGTCATCCGGATTCTTCAGAGTGCCCATGATGCCGAGCACCATGAGACGATCCAGAACATAGGGCACGAAAAACAGCCCGGTCATGATGGCGGTCGCTGCCAGCCAGCAAACTTCAGGTTTCATGTGCATGCTCCTCGGTGGTTTGGGACCGGAAACCGGTCATCGGCAAAGTATAGATGTGATTTCAGGATATATGGCGGCAAACGAGCCGGGTGTTTAGGTGGGTGCCGGTGTTTTGGGTCGGTATTCGCACAGCGAGGCGATCACGCAGCGCCAGCATTCCGGCTTGCGCGCTTTGCAGACGTAGCGACCGTGCAGGATCAGCCAGTGGTGTGCATCCTGTTTGTATTTATCAGGCGTGAATTTCATCAGCCGGTCTTCCACTTCGCGCACGTTCTTGCCGGGGGCGAGACCCGTGCGATTCGCGACCCGGAAAATGTGGGTGTCGACGGCGATGGTCGGTTCACCGAACGCGGTGTTGAGGATCACGTTCGCGGTCTTGCGGCCGA
>JBOIBL010000017.1:0-4895 GCA_050739495.1 Gammaproteobacteria bacterium
CTGAAATATACCGAACCGTCATTTACCCGGCGTACCTGCACCGAGGTCACCGCCGTCAACGTGTTCAGATAGGCGAGGACTTTTGCATACGCATCCACACTGTCCACGCCGTCCACCTGCACCGACACGTCGTTGATGCCCTGCGCGCCGGCGACGATCGCGTATTGCTTCGCGTAAACATCGGCGGCGGTCTGCATCCCTTCGCTCGTGATGCTGACCAGATCACCCGCCGCACCACTCCACGCCTGCACCGAACCGCCGGAAGTCAGTTGCCAGCGCACTGCATATTGCCCTGCGCTCACCAGATAGATATCGCCGACCAGGATCGCATCGGGTCTGTAACGCGCGGAGGCTTGCTGGATGACTGTCGTGTCATTGGTCCAGATATCCGCGAATGCGATGGCCTGCTGGTCCTTCGCATCCATGGCGGGAAAGATCAGCGGTACGCCGCGCTGGGTAGCGACTGCGTTCATTGCCCGCACCACGTCGGGCTTGTTTGCAGCCGAGAGGATCGAGCGCGTGTTGCCATCCTGCAAGGCCAGCCACACCAGGGTCGCCGGGCGCTCACGCCCCCACACCGGTTCACCAGCGCTGCGGATCGCCTGATCCACCGCGTCGGGATCGAACTTCGCATGTAACACCAGTCCGGTCGCGGCGATCGCCAGTGCGCCGTTGCGAGTGAGATCGAAATAGGTGACGCCGTTGGCCGGTGCCGGCGCGTTACCGTTGTTGTCCTGGGTCTGTTCGTAGTGGTATTGCTGCAGAAACTGATTGGGATCCTTGATCAGTCCGGCCAGCGCCGGCACCCCACCAGCGGTGCGCTCGCCGGTGACTTTCACCAGCACCGCAGCCAGCGCTTGCTGCAGAGCGACACTGCGCGCCGCCGGGGTCTGATCCGGCACCGGCACACTGGCTTCGTACAAGCCATCGACGACCGCGCCCTGTGCATACGCCGCCACCAACAACAGCACCGTCCCCAACAAGCAAGCGGACCACGCGCGCACGTTTTTCATCGTCCCTCCGTCACTGAATCCCGAGGCTGCGCGTCTGGCGCGCCGCCGGCATCGTGTAGAATATACAGGCTTGAGGCGTCAGCCAGCGACCCGTTTTTGCATAAAACCCAGCATTCTGTCCGGGAACCCCGCATGACATCAAGGAAACCACTCTCCTACCGCGATGCCGGTGTGGATATTGACGCCGGCGACGCGCTGGTCGAACGTATCAAACCCGCCGCGAAACGCACCCGGCGCAGCGAAGTGCTCGGCGGGATCGGCGGCTTCGGCGCGCTGGTGGAAATCCCCAGCGGCTACCGTCAACCGGTACTGGTTTCCGGCACCGATGGAGTCGGCACCAAACTGCGGCTCGCCATCGATTCCCATCGTCACGACAGCATTGGCATCGACCTGGTCGCGATGTGCGTGAACGACATCGTGGTATCGGGTGCCGAACCTTTGTTCTTCCTCGATTACTACGCCAGCGGCAAACTGGAAGTTGAAACGGCAGCCAGTGTCATCACCGGTATCGCGCGTGGTTGCGAACTCGCGGGCTGCGCGCTGGTCGGCGGCGAAACCGCCGAACTGCCCGGCATGTACCAGGGTGAGGATTACGATCTCGCCGGCTTTGCCGTGGGTGTGGTCGAAAAAAGCAGGATCATCGACGGCAGCCAGGTCGCCGCCGGTGATGTCGTCATCGGTCTCGCATCGTCCGGCCCGCATTCCAACGGTTATTCGCTGATCCGTAAAGTGTTGTCCGTCAGCGGTGCATCGTTCGAGCAACAGCTCGATGGTCAATCGCTCATCGATCTGCTGCTTGCGCCCACGCGCATCTACGTGAAGAACCTGCTGGCACTGATGAAAGAAATTCCAGTTCACGCGCTGGCGCACATCACCGGCGGTGGCGTGCTGGACAACATCCCGCGCGTGATCCCTGCCGGACTCGGTGTCACGCTCGACAAGCAGGCCTGGTCGCGTCCGGCGGTATTCGACTGGCTGCAGAGTGAAGGCGCCATTCCCGAAACCGAGATGTACCGCACCTTCAACATGGGCATCGGCATGGTGCTCTGTGTCACAGCTGCCGATGCCGAACGCACACTCGCTCTGTTGCGTACTGCCGGTGAACAAGCCTGGCATATCGGCGAAGTCACATCGGGTGCCGAAGGCGTGACGCTACGCTGATGTCCGCGCAGACCGTCAGCACACCGCTGCCGATCGTGGTGCTGATTTCCGGCGAAGGCAGCAACCTGCAAGCCATCATCGATCAATCGCAGCGCGATCACCTGATCGAGGTGCGCGCGGTCATCGCCAGTCGCAGCAACGCACACGGCCTGCAACGGGCCCGCGTCGCCAAAATCCCCACCCATGCCATACCGGCCGATGATTTTCCACAACGTGAACGCTACGATGCCGCACTGATCGAGTACATCGATCAATACCAACCGGCACTCGTGGTGCTGGCGGGATTCATGCGCATCCTCACCGATGCCTTCGTGCGGCACTATCGCGGACGGCTGCTCAACATCCACCCCTCACTGCTGCCAAAATACCCCGGGCTCGGTACCCACCGCCGTGCGCTCGCAGCCGGGGAGCGTGAACACGGTTGCAGCGTGCATTTCGTCACCGAGGCACTCGACGGTGGGCCGGTCATCGCGCAGGCACGCACCCCTGTATTGCCCGGCGATACCGAACAACGGCTGAAGGCACGCGTACAATCCCGTGAACACCGGTTGTATCCCCGGGTACTGAACTGGTTTGCTTCGGGACGGGTCAGGCTGGAAGATGGACAAGTACTGTTCGATGGCTCACCTTTGAGTCAACCGAAAATACTGGAATGGAATGAGGACGCGATAGCATGAGTGGCGCGACACTGAGAGTAGCAGCATTCCTTGGCTGTCTTTGGCTGACGTTCGCTGCTGCTTCTGCCGCCGAGATCCACATCCCGCTCTATCATGCTTCCTACGAGGTCAGCCGCAATGGTTTCCAGATCGGTAACGCGGAATTCTCACTGACCCGCAATGGAGACGGCAGCTACAATTACAAATCCGTCACCCAGCCGACCGGCCTGGCGGCGCTGTTCTTCAACGACGTCATCACTGAATCCAGCCGATTCACGGTCAGGGACGGGGAGCCGGAATCATTGCAGTACGACTACAAGCACTCCAGTAACGACGACGACAAGACCGAACATATCCTTTTCGATTGGGAAAATCACCGCGCCGAAAGCAGCACTGGCAAGCGTCAAAAGCGCCTGTCGATCAAGCCCGGTACATTTGACCGCGCCCTGGCACAACTTGCTGTCTCGCTGGACATGGCGACGGGCAAACTGGCCGACAGCTATTGCGTGCTCGATCATGGCGAGCTCAGCAATTACCGGATGGAGCGCGATGCTGACGGCAAACTGCGGACACCGAGCGGCAATTATCAAGTAATAGAGGTCGCGCGCAAGGACATCAAAAAGAAACGCACCACCACGTTCTGGCTGGCGCCAAAAGTCAATTACCTGCCGGTCAAGATCGAACAGACCGAGCCGGGCAAGGCCACCATCAGCCTCACTCTCACAGATATTCATCTGGATCAGAACAAGACCGACAAACCTTGACTGTATCTACAGAAACCGGGGGCCGCTGCACTCGTACAGCTTTCCCGTTCAGGTCTTCGGTAACGTGACGCCTTTCTGGCCCTGATATTTTCCGCCGCGATCCTTGTACGACGTCTCGCAGATTTCATCCGACTCGAAGAACAGCATCTGCGCCACGCCTTCATTGGCATAAATCTTGGCCGGCAACGGTGTGGTGTTGGAAAACTCCAGTGTCACGTGCCCTTTCCATTCCGGTTCCAGCGGCGTGACGTTGACGATGATGCCGCAACGCGCGTAGGTGGATTTACCCAGACACACAGTCAACACGCTGCGCGGAATCCGGAAATATTCGACCGTACTGGCCAGCGCGAAGGAATTGGGCGGGATCACGCAACATTCGCCGCGGAAATCCACGAAACTTTTCTCGTCGAAGGCCTTGGGATCGACGATGGTCGAATTGATGTTGGTGAAAATCTTGAAGTGATCGGCGCAACGCACATCGTAGCCGTAGCTTGAGGTGCCATAGGATACGATTTTGCCGCCGCCGTTCTGACGCACCTGCCCCGGCTCGAACGGCTCGATCATGCCATGCTGTTCGGCCATGCGACGGATCCACTTGTCTGATTTGATGCTCACGTCTATTTCCACCATTGAGTTTAAAGTACATAAAGTCTTCACCCCCCACTCCCGTCTCTCCTCCCGGAAATCGCTCCTGCATATTCGGGACTTCCACCATCCTGGCGGTCGCGCACGGGGAGGAAGGGCAGGGAGCCGCCTGTGGCGGCATTATTCCTCTATGACGATCTTCGGAAACGAGCCCGCGTATTCCTTGCCGGCCAGCGCCAGTTGCGCCGCGGTACGGCGCGCGATCTCGAGATAGCGTCGCGCTATGTCGCCGTCCGGTTCGGCGATCACCGTCGGCCGGCCGTTGTCGGTCTGCTCGCGGATCTGCAGATCCAGCGGCAGACTGCCCAGAAACGGCACGCCGTATTGCTGTGCCATCCGCTCGCCTCCACCCGCGCCGAAGATGTGTTCTTCGTGACCGCAATTCGAGCAGACGTGCGTGCTCATGTTCTCCACCACACCGAGGATATTCACCTCGACTTTCTGGAACATCTTGAGTCCCTTGCGCGCATCCAGCAGCGCGATCTCCTGCGGCGTGGTCACAATCACCGCGCCGGATACCGGCACACGTTGCGCCAGCGTCAACTGGATATCGCCAGTGCCGGGCGGCATGTCCACGATCAGATAATCCAGCGCCTGCCATTCGGTATCGCCGATCAACTGCGTGAGTGCCTGAGTCACCATCGGCCCGCGCCAGA
>JBOIBL010000018.1:0-13592 GCA_050739495.1 Gammaproteobacteria bacterium
GTGTAACAATAGCGTAACCCATTGGCAAGCGCGATCTGGCGAGCGCGTATCAGGGTCGCCGGTGGTGTGGGTGGCTTGTCAGTCATCTTCCAGTCGGGATGGAACGCCGTGAAATGCAACGGCACATCCGCTCCCAGTTCATCCATTATCCAGCGCGTCAATGATTCCAGCTCACTGTCGGAATCGTTTTCACCCGGTATCAGCAAGGTAGTGATCTCGAACCATACCGAGGTCTCGTGTTTCAGGTACAGCAAGGTATCGAGTACCGGCTGCAGATGCCCGCCACAGATCTTGTGATAGAAGCGTTCCGTGAAGCCTTTCAGATCCACATTCGCTGCATCCATGTGTGAATAGAATTCGCGACGTGGCGCGGCTTCTATGTAACCGGCAGTGACCGCGATGGAATGGATACCTAGCGCATGCGCGGCATCCGCTACATCCATGGCATATTCCATGAAGATCACCGGATCGTTGTAGGTATAGGCCAGGCTCGCACAACCCAGCGATTTCGCGGTCCGTGCCAGGGTCTCCGGCGTGGCCCGGTCCATAAGACGATCCATCTCGCGCGACTTGGACATGTCCCAGTTCTGACAGAATTTTCAAGCCAGGTTTCAACCGGCAGTACCGAAAGACAGCACCGAAGTACCGGGCAGAAAGTGATTGAGAGGTTTCTTCTCAACCGGATCGATACAGAAACCGCTGGAACGGCCGTAGCTGAACAACCTGATCTCGTCATTCTCACGTCCGCGCACGAAGCACAGACCGCGTTGTCCTTCATGCAGCTTGCAGGCCCGCGGACACACATCGCACTGGATCCGGTCATCATCCAGCCGGTGCCAGTAACGCGTCGCAACCACGGTCTGAGGGTCAGCATTCAAAGTTCGTACTCCGTACTATCCTTAAGTATATGACTATGCTGTCGACCATACGCCCGGCCGCCGTTGCGGGCCTGTTCTATGCCGCCGAGCCCGCCACGCTCAGGCGCTCGATAAAACGCCTGCTGGACGAAAACCCGGCTGCCGGCCCGGCCCCCAAAGCCGTGATCGCACCGCATGCTGGCTATGTCTATTCAGGCCCGGTAGCCGCGCGTGCCTACAATCGCATCGCCGCGGGTGCCGGAACCATCCGCCGCGTGATCCTGCTGGGTCCGGCGCACCGGGTCGCCCTGAACGGGATGGCGTTGCCGACCGTGCAATACTTTCGCACGCCGTTGGGCGACATCATGCTGGATCAGACCCTCGTCGCGCAGATCCGGCAATCGCCGGGGGTCAGCTGGTCGGATGCCGCGCACCAAAACGAACACAGCCTCGAGGTGCAACTGCCGTTTCTGCAAAGCGTGCTCGGTGAATTCAGTCTGGTGCCGCTGGTCGTGGGTTGGTGCGATCCGATGCAAGTCGCCACGCTGCTGGAGCTGGTCTGGGGTGACAAGGAGACATTGATCGTGATCAGTTCAGATCTCAGTCACTACCATTCCTACCCGGTGGCACAACAACTGGATACGGAAACGGCGCGCCGCATCGAAGCGTTTGAAGCACCCCTCGATGGTGATGAAGCCTGCGGTGCGCATCCCCTGAACGGACTGCTACGGGTGGCGCATAAACGGGCCTTGCAGATAGAACGCCTCGATCTGCGTAATTCAGGTGATACCGCAGGGTCCAGAGATCGGGTGGTCGGTTATGGTGCGTGGGCTCTGTCCGATGCTCGATAGCAGCGATCGCCACATTTTGCTTGGCATTGCGCGGCACAGCATCGAACAGGCGCTGCATCATCGCCATGCCGAACCTGCCGGCACCGGAGGATCGGCCGCTCTCAATGAACATCGCGCAAGTTTCGTGACCTTGAAATGCCAAGACCAGTTACGCGGCTGCATCGGTACCCTGGAGCCGGTCAGGCGATTGTCGGATGATGTCGCCTATAACGCGCATGCTGCGGCATTCCGCGATCCGCGTTTCCCGCCACTTGCCCCAACCGAATTAATGCCCCTGCGGATCGAGATATCGATACTGGGAAAACCGGAAGCGCTGGATGTCGCGGATCGCCACGAATTACTGGAGCGCTTGCGGCCCGGTCAAGATGGATTGATAGTCGCGACAGTTTCACGGCGGGCTACCTTCCTGCCTTCGGTCTGGGAATCACTCCCCGATCCGGATGAATTCGTTACCCATTTGTGGAAAAAAGCCGGGTTGATACCGGATGACTGGCCGCCGGACCTGCGGTTGCTCTGTTATGTGGCAGAAAATTTCAAGGAAGAGACTTAGGATATGCAGTCAGGCTGTCGAATAGATCACACTCCTGTCTGCGATAGCATGCCATAATCTGGTTCGTTCATTCCCATCCATCCTTGATACAAGGGGAAAGACATGAAGAAATCGCTCGCTATAATCGGTTGTCTGCTGCTAGGCCTGAGTGCATGCAGTTCCGGCAGTGATTCCAAAAAGGGTAAGGACGCTGATAACAGCCCGCCGAAAAAGAGCGTATTCGATTCCTATGTACAGGATGTCAACAAGGCCAAGCAGGTACAAGGCAAGTTGGACGCTGCGCATCAGAAGAACAACGCGCAGTTACAGCAGGCGGAATCTGCGAACACCAACAGTCAGCCGGACTCAGCGCAACCGCCTTCTGATGATTGATCAATCGATTGCTGAGTACAAACCCGGAATGCGCTGTTGATTGTCAGGAACCGGGAAGCATCTTGAGTTGCCGGTCATGCCAGCGTGACATGAGCAGCAGGCTCAGGGTCGCGCCAATCAGAGCTGTAAACATGTCCCACTGGGTATCCCAGATGTCGCCCTGAGTGGCGAGAAACGCGGTTGCCTGACTGCCGCTGGCTTCCGCCACTGCCCATTCCAGTAACTCGTAGCTGGCACTCAGCGCCAGACAGAAACTGATCACGGTAAAAATCAGCCAGCCTCCACGCGGAATCGGCGAGCGTCGCAGCAACACTTCGCGTGCGATCAATGCTGGTACGAATCCCTGGGCGAAATGACCGACACGATCGAAATCATTGCGGGTCAGCCCGGTGATATCCCTGAACCAGTTGAAAAATGGAACCTCTGCATACGTGTAATGGCCGCCGATCATCAATATGGAGGCATGCAGCAGTATCAGCGTATACACCAGGGTAGTAAATCGAAACCGGGGGTAAATGGCGATCAGCAACGGGATACCGATCATGACCGGGAAGGTCTCCAGCACCCAGGTAAAGTAATCATGCGGCCTCAGTCCGGACCATATAAAAACCAGGATACAAAGCAGCAACAGCACCAGATGTGCCGATTGTATCCGCTTACTCATGGATGCGGGAGCTCTGCAACAGCTGCGGGTAACCGGGTCCAGATCGTGGTGCGGCCAAACAGCGAAATCCCGACGTACCCTCTCACCCTGAGACTGCCATCCAGCATGAGCGTCATTTTACAGCGGTAAGTCTTTCCGGATTCCGGATCGTAGATGTTGCCATCCGTCCAGACGCCATCTCCGGCATAACTGAAGCCGCTCAACAGCGGCAAGCCGATGATGGGGCGGCTGCGCAATGTGCGATCGGGATTCTCGCGATCGATTTTGGGTTTGCCCGCCATGCCCTGCGTATCATCCGCCGGGTAATCGGACTCCTTGAGCCAGCTGATACGGCCCTCGTAGTGTCCATTCTGCTGTGTGATCTCGACGTGCGACTTCCCACCTTCGGTCACCCAAGTGCCGAGGATGACATCTCCGTTCTGGTCCGCGGCCAGAACAGCGTGGGCCGACAGTGTCGTGACTGCACACAGCAGGAGTATCCGGATAAGGCTCTTGATCATTTTTCGATCCTTCACGGAATCATTTGACTCGTCTTACGAAAACATTTTCATTATGCCCAGGCAGAGTCAGCAGATAACCGAATGCCAGCTTCTTGATGACAACCTGCGGATGATCGAGGCGTATATCGTTCTCGTAACCGGGGCCGGCCTGTTGCCAGACCTGGCCATTCTCGAGTTTGAAGACGGTATTTCCGGTCCAGCCTTTCAGCACGCCGTCGATGCGTGACTCGATCTGTTGTGCACCCTTCTCAGGGATTTGTTCACTGCCGAAAGCAGCGGCAGTCGCTGGGACGCTGGCAGCAGGTGCTGATGCAGCAGGCGGGACATGGCCGGCTGCGGACGGATTATCCTGATGCAGGTAATCATTGAGCCAGCTATTGAGCGCAGCCAGTTCCTGTGGCGTCAGCTTGTCCAGGCCCGACTGGTGAAACTGGGTCACGCTCATCAGGTCACGCAGATCCACAGATTTGGAAGTCTGGGCCGCCTGCACCCAGGAACCCAGCAACAGCGCGGCCATCGCCGCAAGACCGAATATCATTCGACGCATGATGCAATTACCTCTCACCACGGCAGGTTATCCAGATCGACATTACCGCCGGTGAGGATAACACCCACCCGACGGTCTTTCACATCCACGAGTCCCATGCGCAGCGCCGCGACTACCACTGCCGATGAAGGCTCGATGATGATCTTCATGTGTTCCCATATGTAGCGCATCGCAGCAACGATGGCTGCATCGTCCACGCGCACGATATCGTCCACCTGCTCACGCACCACAGCGAACGTGAATGGGCCGATGGTGGCGCGCAGTCCATCCGCCACGGTATCGGGCACCACCGCTTCGATACGACCGGCCTTGACCGAACGCCAGGCATCGTCCGCACCCAGTGGTTCAACCCCTATGATCCGGCAGCCCGGACGACGCGCGCGCGTTGCCACGGCTGTGCCCGACAACAATCCGCCACCGCCCAGCGGCGCCAGAATCAGATCCAGACCCGCCACGTCATCATGCAATTCCAGCGCGGCTGTGCCCTGCCCTGCCATTACCGCAAAATCGTTGTAGGGATGCACCACTGCAGCACCCGTGGTTTCGACAAACGCCGCCAGCGTGGATTCTCGCCCCGCTTGGGTGGGTTCACAGTAGATGATGCGCGCACCATATTCTTCCACCGCGCGTTTTTTGAAGGCGCTCGCATTTTCAGGCATTACCACGCAGGCCGACACTCCTCGACGCTGAGCTGCCAATGCCAGAGCTGCACCATGGTTGCCTGAGGAATGGGTCGCTACGCCATGAATCAGCGCGCGCTCCGGCAACGAAAACACGGCGTTGGTCGCACCGCGCAGCTTGAACGCACCCATCTCCTGGAAGTTCTCGCACTTGAAGTGGAACTGTGCGCCCAGTTCAGCATCCAGATCCGGGCAGGTCAGCACCGGTGTGCGCCGCACTTTGCCGGCAATCCTCCGGGCTGCCGCTTCGATATCGTCTGCGGTTAATTGCGCTGTAGTATTCATGATGAATTGATAGTGATCGCTACGCTGGCGGGATGCCCAGTTCGGAACGGAACAGATGTGTCCGGTAATGACTGAGTTCCGCGACCGAATCACGAATATCTTCCAGTGCCAGGTGTGTCGCAGCCTTGCTGAAAGCCGGCATGGCTGGCGCCCAGCGCCTGGCGAGTTCCTTCAGCGTGCTTACGTCGAGGTTGCGGTAGTGGAAGAATTTTTCGAGTTCCGGCATGTACCGATACAGGAAACGGCGATCCTGGCAGATGCTGTTGCCGCACATTGGCGACGTATTGGCGGATACATACTGCCGGAGAAACTCCAGCGTCAACCGCTCCGCAGCAGCTTCATCTACCGCACTGTCATGCACGCGTTGGGTCAGGCCGGACAAGCCATGTTGGCGTGTACACCACTCGCCCATGGCGGTAAGAACGGCCTCGCTTTGGTGCACTGCGAATACCGGTCCCTCGGCAAGGATGTTCAGGTGCTTGTCGGTCACCAGTGTCGCGATCTCCAGTATCCGGTCCTGGTCAGGATCCAGGCCTGTCATTTCCAGATCGAGCCACACCAGGTTTTCCGAATTGGGTGACATGCCTTGCCCTCAAGTTTGAATGCCGATGCTGCCAGTTTAACCTGCCCCAACCGGCCTGCCCATACGCCCGGGCTTTCCGTACAATGCCCGCACTGAACCGGATGACGTGCATATCATGAATCTACTGACCTGGTTATTTCTCGCCGCGCTCCTGATGAGCTCGGCATTGCGCGCATGGCTTGCCCGGCGACAGATACGGCATGTACGGGTGCGTCGGGCTGAGGTACCTGCCGCATTCACTTCGCAAATCGAGCTCGCCGCTCACCAGAAAGCGGCCGATTACACCGTCGCCAAGGTCCATCTTGGATTGGTAAATCTCAGCCTCGACCTGATACTGGTGCTGGTTTGGACGCTGGGCGGCGGTCTTGCCTTGCTGGATACGTTCTGGCGCCCCATCGTACCCGGCCCATTAACCCTGGGTGTGCTTGTGATCGCCAGCTTTGCGCTGATCAGCGGGGTCATCGGCCTGCCACTCAGCATCTGGTCGACGTTTGTTACCGAAGCGCGCTTCGGTTTCAACCGCACGATTGTAAAAACCTTCGTAACTGACATCCTGAAACTGCTGATGTTGGCCATGGTACTGGGGATGCCCCTGCTCTACGCCGTACTCTGGCTCATGCGACAAAGTGGCGGTTTGTGGTGGTTTTATGTGTGGCTATTGTGGATGAGCTTCAGCCTCGCCATCACCTGGGCCTGGCCGGTGTTCATCGCGCCCTTGTTCAACCGTTTTTCACCACTGGAAGATGCGACACTCAAGCAGCGCATCGAAACCTTGTTGCAACGCTGTGGATTCACCAGCCGCGGTGTATTCGTGATGGATGGCTCGGCACGCTCCGCACACGGTAACGCCTATTTCACCGGTTTCGGCAACAACAAACGCATCGTGTTCTTCGATACGCTGATGGAAAAACTTGCCCCCGAGGAGATCGAAGCGGTCCTGGCCCATGAACTGGGCCATTTCCGGCTCCACCATGTGATACAGCGGTTGGTGGTCACCGCCATGTTGAGTCTCGCTGGACTGGGATTATTGGGCTGGTTGGCGGCAAACCCATGGTTTTATCACGGCCTTGGCGTGACGCAGGCTTCACCTTACATGGCACTGTTGCTGTTCATGTTGCTGTTGCCACCGTTCCTGTTCCTGCTGGAACCGGTCATGTCAGCATGGTCACGAAAACATGAGTTCCAGGCGGACGCTTACGCCACACAGCAGACAGATGCAGCGGCACTGATCCGGGCCCTGGTCAAACTCTATCGTGACAACGCCAGTACCCTGACACCCGACCCATGGTATTCGTTGTTCCATGATTCACATCCACCTGCTCCGGCGCGCATCGCCCGATTGCAAACCATGGCAGATGCCGGCTGAATATATGAACGGTACCTTCGCTGGTCGGGTCATCGTGAACTATGGTCGTCACATCACCGTCGAGACCGTCGCAGGTGAGTTGGTCGAGTGCCGTCTCAAGGGCCGTAGCTTGCGACCCGTATGCGGCGATGCAGTCGATGTAGAGCAACTAGCGGATGGAACCGGCCGGATCGTCGCGATACAGAAACGTCATTCGTTGCTGGTTCGTCAGGACTCACGCCTCGGCCAACAACCACTGGCTGCCAATGTCGATCGGATGATCGTGGTGGTCGCATCCAAACCGGCACTCGATCCTGCCATGATTGACCGCTATCTGGCCGCCGCCGAAATTCTGAAGATTCCACCGCTCATCCTGTTCAACAAGATTGACCTGCTCGATGATGCACAGGCCTCCTTATGCGAACAGGTGCTGAGCGAATACAGCCGCATCGGTTACACGGTTTTGCGAACCAGTGTGATCAGCGGTGAAGGGCTGCGGGCATTGAGTGAGTCATTGCAGACTCACATCGCAGTGGTCGTCGGCCAATCAGGAACCGGCAAATCGTCACTGCTGAAGGCATTGGTACCCGAAGCGGAAATCCGTATCGGGGAGATATCGCATGCGACGGACGAAGGCCGTCATACCACTACAGTATCCGCGCTATATCATCTGCCGGATGGCGGAGATCTGATCGATTCACCCGGTGTGCGCGGATTCCAGCTCTGGCCGATGCCGGCGCGCGAACTCGCTGATGGTTTCATCGAATTCCATGCCTATCTTGGCCAATGCAAATTCTCGGATTGCAGTCATCTGCATGAACCGGGGTGCAGCATAATTGCTGCGGTCGAGCACGGAGCGATCAGCCGGCGCCGGCATGAAAGTTATCGAACTCTCAGCGCACAAGCTCAGTCTTAAGTGACTCTTATGACAGCTCAGCCTGGCGGCCAAGTCAGGCGCCGGCCACCCAACAGATGCAGATGGATATGGAAAACGGTCTGACCAGCTCCTGCATTGCAGTTCATCACCAGCCGATAACCCGATTCCGCGATGCCTTCCTGACGTGCGATATCCTGTGCTGCAAGAATCAACTTGCCGACGAGCGCTTCATCTGCTGGCGTCAGATCGTTCGTGGTACTGATATGCTTACGCGGGACGATCAACACATGCGTAGCTGCCTGTGGATTGATGTCCCGAAACGCGATCAGCTCATCTGTCTCCCGGACCATGTCCGGTTTGATCTCGCCCTTCACCATCTTGCAAAACAGACAATCGTTCATGGCAATCACCGGATTTGATCAGACAGGTACTGCAAAAACATCGTAATGCCGCCAGTTATCCACATCCTTCTCGGATAATAACTGACCATGATAATCCTGGTCACTCTCCCATTTGTGCAGGCGGTAACCCAACTCGCACAGGTCGCGAAAATAGGCCACTCGCCGTTCCGAGGGCAGGTGCTTGTATATCTCGGTCTTGATGAATGGACGGTTTTTCTCCAGTAGCACACGGATGGAATGCACCACATCAGGATCATATCCTTCGGCATCTATTTTGATATAACGTACTCTGGATATGACCTCCGGGTATTCCCGCTCGAGAAATGCCACAAGATTGCGCCCTTGCACTTTCAGTTTGAAAAAATGCGCGTGCCGCCAGGAACTTATGTCCTTGTGCAATCCGCCGTTACAGAAACCCGCATCCGAATATTCAAATTCCACGTCACCATCTTCAGGTGTTGCGGCGAACATGAGCGGGTGAATATTTGTTTTCTGTCTGTTTAGCCCGGCATTGGCAGACAATACTTTATAAACGTATGGATTTGGTTCCAACGCGATCACCCCACCGGTCGGACCCACTGCGAGCGCGATCGGCAGAGTCGAATCTCCAGTGTGAGCACCGATGTCAATCGCGAAATCACCTGTCGAGAGAAATCCGCGTATGGCATCCACACTCGCTTGGGTAAAATCCTTGGGTTTTTCGGCAGGATGCCGCCAAACTGCAAATTCAATCTCTCCCTCCCTGGCCAGGCGAAAACGCTGAATGTCGAACGTGAATTCTCTGGCAGGCGGTTTAACGCCCAGACCGTAAAAGAATTCTTTTATCTTCATGCCCCATCTTTACTCCCAGGAATAAGCATATTTGATCACCGCATCTCCTGACGCCCGCTGAATGCGTGCGACAGGGTCCCACCATCTATATATTCGAGTTCCCCACCGACCGGTACACCATGCGCAATACGCGTGGTGCGCACACCGTATGCCCGCGCCAGTTCCGCCAGGTAATGCGCTGTCGCTTCACCTTCGACGGTCGGGTTGGTTGCCAGAATCAGTTCACTCACTGCATCATCTTTAAGACGGGCTTCCAGTTGTTCGAGCCCCAATTCATTGGGGCCGATGCCATCCAATGGTGACAAGTGCCCCATCAGCACGAAATATTGGCCAAGGTAGCCAGTCGCGTTCTCCACAGCGTACACGTCGGCGGGCGTCTCCACCACACAGACCAGGCTGGCATCCCGTCTTGATGAATTACAGATGGAACAGACCGGTGTGTCGGTAAACATCCGGCAACGCTCGCAATGCCGGATACCCGCTACTGCACTCTGCAACGCTCCCGATAAGGTCAGCGCCGCATCCCGGTTATGTTCCAGCAGATGAAATGCCATACGTTGCGCCGATTTCTGGCCTACTCCCGGAAGGCAGCGCAGCGCATCGATCAATTGTTGCAGAAGCGGTGCGTAACTCACATATACCTCATGACGTTCAGAACGGTAACTTCATGCCGCCGGGCAACCCCATGCCGGTTGTCATTCCGGAGAAACGTTCGCGCGTGAGCGCTTCGATCTTGTTGACCGCATCGTTGATGGCTGCGGCGATCAGATCCTCCAGCATTTCCCTGTCGTCATGGATGATTTTTTCGTCGATAGTTACACGGCGCGCTTCATGTTTGCCAGTCATCACCACTTTCACCATGCCGCCACCGGCTTCACCAGTGACTTCCATGCGCGCCAGCTCCTCCTGGGCTTTCTGCATGTTGGCTTGCAGCTGTTGCGCCTGCTTCATCAGGCCGCCTAAACCACCTTTCATGTCATGCTCCGGGTTTTCAATCCAAGGGTTTGACCAGATCGGGGTTGATCTGGGTGCCGAAAGTGTCGCACAGCGCGCGGACATTGGGATCCGATGCAATGGTCTCTTGTGCCGCCTTGACCCGCTCGACCTGTCGCTGGGCATCGAGCTTGGCTGGCGTTTCCAGATCGCCTGATACCGGCTGGATACGGACCTTGAGCGGTTCCCCAAAATGCCGGGTGAGCGCTTCTTCAAGGCGCTTCAGCAATTGCTCGGTAGCCATGTGCTGATGGGTCGCGTCCAGCGCCAGGAACAGTACGCCGCCTTCGCGGCGCTGATAGACGCAATTGAGCGCAAGTTGTTGCGCCGCACCGCGCAAATCCAGCGACTCGACCAGCTCAAACCAGTCGGGTTCACGCCATGGACCTGCTTGCACAGCAGGCTTCGGTGCCTGGCTCGTTGCAACCGGAGTATCCTTCTTTACCACCGCGGCAGATAACGATGCCTGAGCGGATGCGCGCGGGCTCGCGGTCTGGGACCGCGGTGCCGATGCAGTTGTCACGCGTTGCGGCGAGAATGTCAGCATCCGCAGCAACACCATTTCGAATCCGCCCCGTGGCGAGGGTGCCAGCGGCAAGTCACGTTTGCCAAGCAAAGCTATCTGATAACACAACTGGGTATCTTCAGGCGGCAACTTTGCTGCCAGCTCTCGTACTACTTCCGCATCATCGAAGCCGTCGGCGTCCGGCACTGCTTGTATCACCGCCATGCGCTGCAACAGCGATGCCAGTTCATCCAGCACCATCTCGTAATCCGGCGCTTGCTCATCCATCTGTGCAATGCAGGTGAGTACGCTATTGCCGTCACCCGCAGCCAGCGCCTCAATCAAAGCACGGACATATTTCTTCTCGATGCTGCCCAACATGCTGCGTACATCGGTTTCCTGCAGAGTGCCCCCGCCAAACGCGATCGCCTGATCCAGCAGACTCAGAGCATCGCGCATGCTGCCGTCGGCTGCATGCGCGATCAGATTGACCGCCTCCGGTGCATGGGAAATGTTTTCTGCAGTCAGGATGTGTTGCAGATGAGCCTGTATCAAGCTGATCGGCAACCGTTTCAGATTGAATTGCAGACAGCGTGACAGGACCGTGACCGGTATTTTCTGAGGGTCGGTCGTGGCAAGCAAAAACTTGACGTGCGGCGGCGGTTCTTCGAGGGTCTTGAGCAGTGCATTGAACGCACTCTTCGACAGCATATGAACTTCGTCTATGAGATAGACCTTGTAACGACCGCGAGTGGGGGCGTACTGGACGTTATCGGTCAGCTCGCGGGTATCATCCACACCCGTGCGCGATGCAGCATCGACTTCGATCAGGTCAACAAACCTGCCGGCATCGATCTCGACACAGGCACTACACTCGCCGCAGGGCTTGGAGCTCACACCCTTTTCGCAATTCAGCGATTTTGCGAGGATGCGCGCGATGGTCGTCTTGCCGACGCCACGGGTACCCGTAAACAGGAATGCATGATGCAAGCGATCGTGATCCAGCGCGTTGACGAGTGCCTTGAGCACGTGCTCCTGGCCCACCATCTCCGCGAAGTTGCGGGGGCGCCATTTTCTAGCAAGAACCTGATAGGACATGGGATCGTTTTCTGGTGAGTGGCTACGCGACTCGAGAGCAAGTCGTGAGCGGTTACTTTACCAGAGGGGGCAAGCGAGCTGAACCGCAGCATGATGGATAGGCGGCAGCCTGCACCAGCCGGACCCCGGCACTCGAGGCTACTGCTGCCGCTGCTCCCTTCCGGGCCTGACGGGGTTCACAGCTTGTCGTCGCGGGGTGGCCGGCACAGACTGCCATGGAAACAATACACATCGTTCAGCATGACCGAGGATGAAGCGCCGGAGCTTCGAATCCGTCAAATGAACGGGCAATGCAAAACCGAACATTCCGGATGCCAGCACGATAACTGGCGGAGAGGGTGGGATTACTCCGGGCCTCCTGCCCTCCGCCCTGCGGGCCAGTGCCGCTACGCGCCACTGTTCAAAATCGTTCCAGACGATTTTGTCGAACCCGACCTGATGACAACATCGCGGGTTCGAACCCCGCCACTGCTGACTGATCACTCAACGCCTGACATTCACTACAGCGCCATTAACTGGCGGAGAGGGCGGGATTCGAACCCGCGATACGGGGTTGCCGTATACACGCTTTCCAGGCGTGCTCCTTCGACCGCTCGGACACCTCTCCTGATACCCGAAATCAACCGGCAACGGGCTCGAACCTTGCCCTGATTACCCGTATTCCGGCCCCTTTGGGGGCGGCAAGGTTACCCGATGGGTCCACCAGTGGCAACTGCTGGCGGTGTTACTGAGCCCGCTGCAGGCACCGGCTGGGCGGGAGCCGATGGTTTTTGTTTAACTGCTGCGGGTGGAGCCGTAGTGGCTGCACCGGATTTGGGCGTCACCGACGACTCCGGCGTAATGACCTGCGGTGGTGCCGCCAGGCAGGCACCCGTTGCATCCAGGTCCGTGCGCTTGCCCGTCGCAGGCTTTTCACCGGGGATGGCATAGGCCGGATCAGAGGCCGGCTTGCTCAGTCCTGCCGGGACCTTCAACGGTGCGCCCGAGGTATTGCTGTAATAGGCATGGGGATTGCCACAGGGCAGGCTGCCACAGCCGCTCACGGCCAGCACAGTCAGCAGGCCGAAAGCCGACACAAATTTACGCATAATGTTGTCCAGTGGGGGTTCCAATCATGAGATACCCGCCGCAGTCAGGGCGGCGCGCACGGTTTCAAAGCATGCTGGCGACAACGGGGTGAGCGGAAGCCGAATACCGGCCGGAATGCGGCCCATCTGTGCCAGCGCCCATTTTACAGGTATCGGGCTGGTTTCGACGAATAAATCCTTGTGCAGGCGCCGTAGCCGCTGATCATATTGCACAGCCTGCTGACGGTCGCCAGCATGAGCGGCCGCACACATCTGGTGCATGAGTCGGGGTGCTACGTTCGCGGTGACCGAAATCACGCCACAGCCGCCGGCCAGAATGAACTCCATGGCCGTCGCATCGTCGCCGCTGATCAGCAGGAAGTCGTCACCGCAACGGCTGCGGATAGCCGCAGCCCGCTCGAGGTTGCCAGTGGCTTCCTTGATACCCACAACATTGGCAACAGAGGCGAGACGCTCCACAGTCTCGGGCAGGATATCGGTGATAGTCCGGCTCGGTACGTTATAGAGGATAAGCGGCAGCGAGACCGCGCCCGCGATGGCACTGAAGTGCCGGTACAGACCCTCC
>JBOIBL010000019.1:0-11076 GCA_050739495.1 Gammaproteobacteria bacterium
CAGGGGGACTGCGCATCGGGGCGCGATGCCGCATCAGCATCACGGCACGGGGTCACCGAGCAGGGAACGGCTCAGTCTCTGGGCTTTTGCGATATCGTCGGCGCTCATGGACTGCGCGACTATCGGCATTGCTTCGGTGGTATCGACGCCGCCCTTATCGGCGAGCAGCAGCCAGGCATATGCGCGCACATCGTCGCGCTGGATGCCATCACCATTGTGGTACATCACAGCGAGATCGTACTGTGCTGCCGGCAAACCTTGTTCGGCTGCTCTCAGATACCAGTAGAACTCCTGGTTTGGATCTTTCGGCATACCCTGCCCGGTCAACGACATCAACCCAAGCTGGAGTTGCGCATATGCATTGCCGCGTCTTGCGGCCGAGTCGAACCAGCGATGTGCGATTGCATAATCCTTCGGTACGCCCTGGCCGTTGAAATACAGCACACCCAGGTTGTACATCGCAGTGCTGATGCCCGCCAGCGCTGCCTGTTTGTACCAATAGGCTCCTTGTTTGTAATCGCCGTTTGAGACCAGCATCACGCCCAGGTTGCTCTGCGCTTCGGCATCGCCGACCTTGGCGAGTTCTTCTGCGGCATCCAGGTTTTCCTTGGTATAGGTGCTTTGCCCGGGGATCTTCTGCATGTAGGCGGGTTGCCGGATATGGATGACCTGCACGCCGGGTGGCAGATGATCCGCCTTGACGGGCAAGCTGCTTGCGCTGCCTAACACCGTGACAGCGATCAGCAGTGTTTTGAATAATTGACGGCTCATGGCTTGGCGCTCCTCAATATGGGCAATACCTGAACCTTGCATGATCCGGGTATCACCGAGTTTGTGAACATGGTCCTGAGAATAAGGCTAGCTTACGGCACGCGACTTTCGTTGACTTTGTCTTGAAATGTATCTGATACATATATTAATCAGGATGTATAAGCCGTTTGGCTTTGTATGGACCGACGGTAATTGCGGTATGTAAGGTTCTAACCAGTCAGTCGCAACATCGGGATCGAGGTTATAACGCGCTGGTGGCAAGACAGGGTCTGCCTTCAGGCTGGTTGTCAAAGGCGGTGTCGAAAAAACCGGATATTCTGGGGGCTGCTTGCGGAGGACGCTTGTACAGGTGTGGCCATTCGGCGGTTTTTTTGCTGAGACTGACGGGGATTTTGCGAATCGCCGACTCATGGCGTATGGCTCCTCAATCATGGGCGATATTGTGTTCATCGCATGATTAGCATTGTGTCCCGAATTTGTTTTCAGTATTAAAGCTAGCTGATTAATTCGGTTGTGCCACAGAATCTTTGATGAAATCTATTTGATTAATATCTTAATCAGGATGGATTTACATTCTGTTGCGCTTTGAATAAGAGGCGCGGGCGCTTGATGCAGCCGCGATTTGTATCGGGTCCGGAGTCAGGGAGATCAGATCAGGCTTTCAAGCCGTACTGGCGTGAGCTGCAAAAGGATCAGCTGCGTGGCAATAAAAAGCGCGTGCCTTGATATTCGAGGATCACGCCCTGAGAAGTGATGGCGATCACCCGCGGTCCTTCCTTGAGCGTATCGCCAGCCACATAACGTTGCATGTTTATGACCACGAAGCGGTCGGCGGTGTTTCCGGCATAACTGTGTACATCCATATGCAAGGCGGGCAACGATTGCTGGAACGCCATCGGCAAGGTATCCAGCGGTGGGGCTGAGAGATCGGCGCTTTGCGTGGCTGACGCAGGAGTATTCGTATTGACGACAGGTGGTGGCTGCCTGGTCGCAGCAGACATTTGAGTTGTCGCGACCTGCACATCGGATCCCGTTACTTCGTCCGCAAGCGGGCGAATCACCGGTTTGGGTGCCGAAGCCGTGGATGCTGCTGTCATATCAGGCCGGCCTGGTTTTACCTGAACAGGTCGCTCCTGGTGCCATATCAGAAATGCCAACACGATAGCGTTGAGCACCAGGATCAAACCGATCAGGGTTACCCACGGAGTCGGCAGACGGGTATGTTCTTGCACCGGTGATGCGTTACTCACCTGGCCAGTCAGGGTTTGTTGTCTGGTCCGCTCGGATTTGCGCAGGGCATCGAGTATCAATGACATGCTCAGGTTCCCGGTGCGAGAGAGGGCGTATTGGAGATATGCAGCATTGTATTGAGATGGATCAACGTCTCTTCTCCGGCGATTCCATCTACTGTGAGGTGCTGATCTGCCTGAAAATGTTTTACGGCGTCAGTGAGAGTGGCGTCATAAGTCGTATTGCCGGAATCCGGTGTATTTTGCAGCCTCGCAAGCTGGGTACGTAACCAGCCAACCGCAGTACCCACCATGCCCGGCCGTAATGCCGACGGCGCGTCTGGATTCGGGCGCCACAGCAGCAGATATTCTCCATACCACATGGGTTCGAGTGTATTGATCGGAAAATTCATCTGGATTTTTCCGGCCCGCAGGGATGCAGTATGCGTATCGAGTGCGACCATCACCACCTGATGCAAGCCGCCCTGTGTATCGGTCAGGGTGATGATTGCGGGGCGGTCGAAACTGCGCAGGTTATTCCAGGTGCCGCGCCGGTAAAGGCAACGTAAACCGTCCTGTTTTGCCTGCTGACATGCATTGCCGCCGCCGGGGGAGTAATGCGCATTCCACAACGAGAATAAGCTAGTGAAAGCCGTATCGGTGTCGGTGGCATGTGCGATATTCGTGAGCCACGTGTCGGGACCGATCGCGGGCTTTTTGATCGCAGCGACTGGAGATGGTTTGTCGTGTTCCGATCTGAAGCCGGGCAGGTAACCGCTTGCCGCCAGTATGGTTGTCACCGACAGCAGCAATACTGCCAGCCCCCCGACCCACACAAATACGCGACTGCCGTGCTGCCGGCGTTCGCCCAAAACCTCACGCGCCGCACGCCGCACCAGTCTGGCATCTATCTGACGCAGTTCACGGGTGTAGGCACCCAGCAGCGCGCGATCACAGATTACGTTGATCAGTCGCGGGATCCCGCCGGTCACACGCTGCAGGGCGCGCATCGCGGCAGTACCGAAAATCGGTGCTACGGCACCGGCTACGCCGAGCCGGTGATGTACATAGGCACTGGTCTCTCTGGCGGTAAGGGGTTCCAGGTGATAGCGTCCGGTCACGCGCTGGGCAAGTTGGCGCAGGTCCTGACGGGCCAATATTTCGCGCAATTCCGGTTGTCCGACCAGGATGATCTGCAACAGTTTCTGGGTACGCGTTTCGAGATTGGTCAGCAAGCGGACTTGTTCGAGTACTTCTGCCGACAAGGCCTGCGCTTCGTCGATGATCAGGACCACGCGAAGAGCTGCTGCGTGCGCTTCCAGCAGGCGTGTATTGAGCGTATCGATGAGTTGCTGCGGGCTCGAATCGGGTGACACCGTGACATGCAATTCGCGACAGATGCTGCGCAGGAATTCCATCACGCTGACGCGTGGGTTGATGATAAGCGCGACGTCCACGTTGTCGGGGAGTTTTTCGAGCAGTGAACGGATCAGGGTTGTCTTGCCGGTACCGACTTCACCGGTGAGCTGGATGAAACCGCCACTCTCGGTGACGCCATATAACAGGTGTGCGAGTGCTTCCGTGTGACGCGCTGACAGAAACAGGTAGCGCGGATCCGGGGTGATGGCAAATGGATTTTCGGTAAGCCCGAAGTAACTTGCGTACATGCTGCTAATGTCGCCTCACCACGGATGACGCCGCATCGGTTCCGGTGGATGCCGTCGGTTTGGAGAACAAACCCAGCTGCTCGGTGTCTGCGAAATCCCGTGCACCCACTCCCAGCAGACGCAGCCGTTGTCCCGGATTCTGATCCAGCCACTCTTTTAACAGAGCCTGTGCCAGCGGCCACAATACCGTAAACCTGTTGTCGGGAGGCGAGAAGCGGCGCTGCCGGGTCTGGCGGCGAAAATCCGTGGTCCGCAATTTCAGCACCACGGTGTTCGCGTGCAGTTGCTCGCGTTGCAGTATCCGGCACAAACCTTCGGTGAGTGGATGTAACTCGCGTGACAAGCTGGCGAAATCATCCAGATCGTTCGCGAAGGTGGTCTCCTGGCTCACCGAGCGT
Organism: Gammaproteobacteria bacterium; assembly: GCA_050739495.1. Lineage (GTDB taxonomy): Bacteria > Pseudomonadota > Gammaproteobacteria > Natronospirales > REEB76 > DASSKW01. The sequence goes on from JBOIBL010000019.1 coordinate 4,066, forward strand.
TCACGACCACCGCCCGCGACCGGACGTTCATCACGGCCTTCGGCGAGGCCCTTGAAAAAATGGGCCTGATTACCGAACAGAGCCAACAGCAGAGCATCCGGCGCCAGACGAAGTTGATTCACTGTAGCGATGCCGGCTTTTTCCAGTTGGGCGCCGGTGCGCGGACCGATCCCCCAGAGCGTCGTTACCGGTAACGGGTCCAGTGTGACCTGGACCTGAGTGGAAGGGATATGCAGCAGACCATCGGGTTTGCTGCGATCCGAAGCGATCTTGGCGACCAGCTTGTTGGGGCCGAGACCGACTGACGCATTGAGGCCGGTTTGGTTTCGAATCCTGGTCTTGATCGCGCGCCCCAACATCAGCGGTTCGGTTGCAGAATCGTCGGCGCTCATATCGAGGAAGGCTTCGTCAAGCGACAGGCCTTCGACCAAAGGCGTGAATTCCGCGAAACACCTGAACACCTGTTGCGAGATTTCCCGGTAGCGGGCCATGCGTACCGGCAGATAGATGCCGTCCGGACACCGGCGGTGCGCTTCGTAAGCCGGCATTGCAGAACGCACGCCGAATTTGCGCGCTTCGTAACTTGCGGCACACACCACCGAGCGGCGGCCGGTACCGCCCACGATGACCGGTTTGCCTCGCAGGCTCGGTTGATCATGCTGTTCGACGGATGCGTAGAACGCATCCATGTCCACATGCGCGATCAGCCGGTCCACGGAGACGTCAGGCGGGCGGGAACTTGGCGAGGATCTCCCGTACCGCCTGATTGACCGCCTTTTCCGAATAGTTACTTTGACTCACCCAGCCGGTGGTCCAGCCGCGCCACACCAGGCGTTTGCTGTGGCCGTCTATGATGTCGAGCATCAGGGTGCCCTGTTCACGTGATTCCACGTTGTTACCGCCAACCGGTACCACCACACTGCCGAAACCCGACGGGAAGGCATCCACAAAGCCGAAACTGAAGCTCGGTCCGGTGCTCTCGAGCTGTTGTTTACTGGCGGTGTGGTAAGTGATGATGAAATCCGAAGCCTCGCCGGCCGCGGCCTGCACGTAACCGCGGGCCGTGAGTTCCCCGACCACCGCCTGCTTGACGCGGCCTTCGAGTATCTGGCTATCGAGGATCGGGTCCTTCACGGGAGTGGGTGGAGGGCTCGCCCACGCGAAGCTGTGATAACCGCCAAAACCGGCATTGGCGTCATGCTCCACCATCACGCGTGGCGCGCAAGCGGTCAGGCTCAGGGCCAGCAACAAGGGCAGCAAGCGTGGAAAGTATTTCATGGTCTGAAGGGCCTGTTTTGGGGTGTAAAGGTCTTGTTTGATATGACCGAAAGTCTAGCATGGGCGTTCCCTGGGCTAGCAGATATTTCGTACACTAACGGTATCTTGCGCAAGATCCGCCAGTGTAAGAAATTCCCAACCAGATACACCCCGGCAACGTAGATTGCACGTGAAGAATACGCCACAAGCCTCTCTGCTTTATTCGCTTTCATTAGCGACGGCAGCGTTCGGTTTGTTGATTTTCCTGTCCGTACATAATGCTCTGCAGATCGATAACGTTCCCGCATTTATCGGGTTTACGTTGTTCGCAGTGGTTATGGTGGTATTCGGATTTCCGGCACCGCAAGTAGGCTATGTTTCGCTGGATCGCGTGGTGCAATTCTCCAGTCTGTTGATCTTCGGACCGTTGCCGGCGGCCTGGATCTGCGGCATCTCTTCACTGATCTGGCCGTTTCTGCCGTGGGGTATCAGTCGCGGGCACAGCACGCGCTTCATGATAATGCGTGCCGCACATAACTCGGGCATGTTCGTCTTCATCCTGCTGATCATCGGTGGTCTGTACCGGTATTTCGGCGGCAGCGTTCCACTCCTGCATCTGGTGCCGCATGATGTCCTGCTGATCGTCATCCTCGCATTGTTCATGCAACTGCTGAATGACATTTTCGTGGGTATCATCGCACGTCTGGAAAATCTGGATTGGCGCAAATCATTCGGCCTGTTCAGCGCAGTGGTGGATCTGGCGGCAATTCCGCTGGCCGTGTTCATGGCGCTGATCTACAATCGGCTCGAACCCCCGGTGTTCTTTCTGTTCCTGATCGTACTGGCACTCATCGTGCTGATCGTGCGCAATTTCGCCGATACCCGGCGGGCTCTGGAAATAAAGCTTGATGAACTGGTGGCGGTGAATCGCGTCGGGCAGGCGGTTTCGAGCTCGCTGGTACTGGATGAGCTGGTCGAACTGATTTATCGGGAAAGCCGTAACCTGGTGGAGTTCGATATCTTCATGCTGGCCCTGTACGAGGAAGAAACCCGCGAAATCGACGTTCGTCTGCATCACAACCGGCAGGGAAGGCAGCCACAGCGGCATCACAAACTCGGGGAAGGCATCTTCGGTTGGGTCATTTCCAACAACAAACCCGTTTTCATCCGCGACTGGGACAACGACGACAGCGAATTCAAACGAATATACGTACATGTCGGCGACACTCCCCAGACCGAAGCGTTCATCGCTGTGCCGGTAACCTATCGCGAACGCGTGCTGGGAGTGATCAGCGTACAGAGCTATATGCCAAATAAATTCGAAGATGGTCACTTGAACATCCTGGTTACTTTTGCCGGCCAGGTCGCGATCGCGATCGCGAATGCCCGTCTGTTCGAGGAAGTCGAACATAGCCGCGATCAGCTCGAGCACCGGGTTACGGAGCGTACCCGTGATCTGGCATTGCAGCGTGATGAGTTGCATACCATGATGGAGTCGCTGCGTAGCGCGAATCGCGAGAAGGAAGATCTGTTGCTCAAATTGAAGCAACAGACCAGCAAACTCGAGCGTCAGACAACCGAACTTGAGCGCCAGACGCTGGAGGACGGGCTGACCGGGTTATATAACCGCAGATATCTGGATGGCCGGCTGGCATTCGAGATCAAGCGCGCGGACCGTTATAAACGTCAGATGGCAGTGGCCATGGCGGATCTGGACCGTTTCAAGGAAGTCAATGACAAATTCTCGCACATGAGCGGCGATGAGGTACTGCGCACGCTTGCCAATATCCTGCGCAGCAATTGCCGTTCGATCGACGTGATTGCCCGCTATGGCGGCGAGGAGTTTCTGCTGTGCTTTCCGGAGACCGGCCTGGAAGATGCCAGAAGTGTATGCGAGAAGATCCGTCAGCAGGTCGAGGAATACGATTGGAACAAGATAGAGCAAGGATTAAGGGTGACCATCAGTTTCGGTATCGCCAGTGCTCCGCCCAGTAACTATGATGTAGAGACGCTGATTGGAGCAGCAGATGAAAAGCTGTATCAGGCCAAAAGCGAGGGACGCAACCGCACCTGCGTCTGACAGGACCAATTTCACCTCCCATCAAACCTGTACTTCTGTTCCGGAGAGCAGTTGTTCCGCGGCGCGAGGTTCCAGTGCCGGAGCAAACAGGAAGCCTTGCGCGAACTGACAGCCAAGCTTGCGCAACAAGTTGATCTGCTCCTCGTTTTCCACGCCTTCCGCGACCGCCTCCATGCGCAGATCCCGGGCCAGTTCGATGATGGTCCGCACCATGGCGGCATGTTTGGAATTGACATGGGCATCGGCGATGAACAGGCGGTCGATCTTGAGCGTATCCAGCGGCAATGCCGACAGATAGCTGAGTGAGGAATAACCGGTACCGAAATCATCCAGATGCAGTTTCGCACCGAGTTTCTTGATCTGCTGCAGTCTGGTTTCCGCAACGCGTGGATTTTCCAGAAAGATGGTCTCGGTGATCTCCAGATGCAAGGCCGAAGGCTCGATCCGGGTCTCCTGCAAGGCTGATGCGATCTGTTCAGGCAAGCTTGTGTGCATGAACTGCTTGTGGGCGAGATTGACCGAGATGGTCAGTGCGTTCGCATCTGCGTATCGTTGCCGCCAGTTGTGTGCCTGACGGCAGGCCTTGTGCAAAACCCACCAGCCGATGGGCAGGATCAATCCGGTTTCTTCCGCAACATGCAGGAATTCCTCTGGCAGCAACAGTCCGCGGCGCGGATGTTGCCAACGCAGCAGTGCTTCAAAGCCGGCGATGCATTTGTTTGCGACCATCACGATCGGTTGGTAATAAACCCTGAATTCACCGTTGTCGAGCGCCTGGCGCAACTCGGTTTCGAGTTGCAGGCGGGCTCGAGCTCGCGCGTACATGGTCTGATCGAAGATCACATAGCTTGCCTTGCCGGCTGCCTTGGCCTGGTACATTGCGGTGTCGGCATCGCGCAGCACTTCATCGGTGGTCAGATATTGCGGATTTCCCGGCGCGATGCCGATACTGGAATTGGTATAGATCTCGTTGCCGCCAAGCTGGATCGGATGCAGCAGTTCCGTCTGGATGCGTTCGGCGACCTCCACTGCATCCTGTGAATGTTCCATCTGATCCACCAGGATAGTGAACTCGTCACCACCATGCCGGGCGATGGTGTCCCATGGACCCACACACTGCTTGAGGCGTTTTGCGACCTCGATCAGCAGTTGATCGCCGAGCGCATGCCCGAGACTGTCGTTGACCACCTTGAAACTGTCGAGATCGACAAACAGCACTGCATAGCTTGGTGTGCTGCGATGCCGCCCCTGTTCCATGGCTTGCGAGAGGCGCTGTATGAACAGGGTGCGGTTAGGCAGGCCGGTCAGCGGGTCGTGATTGGCATTGTGATGCAGTTCTGCCTCGAAGCGCTTCTGGTCGGTGACATCACGCACCGTGCCGATCATGACGCGACGGTCATCCAGCTGGATAACTCCCACGCTCTGGGTGACGATGACACGGGTCTTCTTGTCCTTATGCAACAGGCTGGATTCGTAATCATCCGGGACCGCTTCGCCACGCAAGCGCTTTTCAAACCGCTCATCCGCAGCCGCGAGCTCCTCCGGCGGGAAGATATCGCGATAACTCAATTGGACGAATTCGGTTTCGCTGTATCCAAGCATCTTCGCGAAGGCTTTGTTGACGTATGTGTATCTGCCGTTCTCGTTGATGAATACGCCTACCTGGCTATGTTCGACCAGCAGGCGGTAGCGTTGTTCGGAGCGCTGTAATGCCTGTTCCGCAGTTTTCTGTGCGGTGATGTCGTAAATCGAACCCTCGAAATGTGCCACTGAGTTGGCGCTGTTGCGCACCACCCGGGCGCTCATCGAAACCCAGATGGGGTTGCCATCCCGTCGGCGCATGCGGACTTCGGCATTGCGTACCCGGCCTTGCTGTTCGATGCCGGACAATACTTGGGCCCGTTCCTCGGGGTCGGCATACACCATGCGGATATCGGGCAGGTTCCGGATCAGATCATCGGGCGATTCGAAACCCAGCAGATCAGCCAGGGCCTGATTGGCCTTGATGAAGTGGCCATCCGGAGTACTCTGATACATGCCGGTGACCGAATTCTCGAAGATATCGCGGAAACTTTGTTCCGCCTGGAACAAGGCTTGCTGGGTGCGACGTTCATCGGTGATGTCACGGATAGTTCCGGTACTGGAAAGCGTGCCGTTCAGCATGATCGGGCCGGAGCGTACCGAAGCAAGCACCCGGGTAATACCGTCGCTCTTCAGAAGATATATCTCGTAAGCTGCCTGTTCCCATTGGCCGGCCCGGCGTTTGTTCCATATCTCATTGATCTTGCCATGATCTTCCGGGGCAATGAATTTGAGGAACGCCTCGCCAATCATCTGTTCCGGCGCATAACCCAGCATGTCGGCATAGGTCTTGTTCACATAGGTGTAGTTATTGGCATGGGTAACGAATACCCCATCCTGGCTGTGATCGACCAGGGTGCGGTATTTTTCCTCGGAGAGCTGCAGAGCCTGTTCGGCTTCCTGGCGGCGCACGATTTCGGTCGGTCCGGTGCCGCTGGTATCGCGCAACAGGGCCAGCAGATACTGGTTACCGTCCAGGGTGATCAATTCGGCATTCAACAGGGCAGGATGCAGGGAACCATCCGCCGCGTGCAGGCTGACTGGAGCATTATTCACTACCCCTAATTCGCGTACTTGTTTGAGCACGGCCACGCGCTCTGCCGCTTCCCAGATACCCAGCTCGGTAGGGGTATGTCCCAGCAGTTGCTCGCGGCTGTAACCCAGGGTGCGGAGGAAACGCTCGTTGACCTCAACGTAGGTGTCCATTTCCACACTGCCGTCTGCCTGGAGACGCGTCAGCGATACCAGTGTGGGTGAGTCATCGAAAGCGCGAATCAGGTTCACGCAGGCACACCTTGAAGTTCTTATAGGGGTGCTTCCTTGGCGGGGGCGTCAGCCGTTTGGCGACGGGTACGGGTAGTCCTTGTCATATAACTTTAGGTTAAATCGGCCATCTTGCCTACTATGACCAGCCAAGGCCCGGGTTGAATCCACAGCCAGATATAAAATTTTGTGTGATTTCAGGAAGTTAAACTATAAAGGTCATAAATAATTTGATTAATGTGATAGCGCCGAGGTAGCAGGCATCGGAGTAAACGCCCATCAGCTCAGATTTCCATGAAGGCCACGGCCAGGGCGCCCAGCAGACCGAGGCCCACCAGTGTGAAGTAACCGACGAACAGCAGGCAGAATTTGACAAAGGTCTTGAGCCAGGACTGCTGGTAGAAATTGCGCAAGGCCAGGAACAGGTAGATTGCCAGATACCATTTGATGGCAGCCCCGGTCCAGTCCTTGACCTCCGCTGGCCAGCCAAAGTGCGTGGCCAGGCTGATGACGAGCACCCCAACCAGCATCGCCATGAAGAACAACGCATGGCAGTGCAGGGTGAAGATCAGGTGTTCCATGTACAGGTGCTTGCGGCGGATATAGAACAGCTTCAACAGCAGCGCCACCAGAGGCAGGAACACGAACATCACCTTCGGGACGGTGTGATACAGGACTTCGTTCCAGAAGCCTTGCGGGTCTTCCTGGATTTTCTTGATCCTGATCCCCAGTTTGCGTGCGAATTCCGAGTTACCGGTGTTGACGGCGTCGATGTTGTCGTGATCATCGAGTTTCAATGTCTCTTCGGGAACCGGGTTACCCGCCTTGGC
>JBOIBL010000020.1:0-6209 GCA_050739495.1 Gammaproteobacteria bacterium
GGTATTGCACGACATCAATGATTCAAATACTGCGGCGCGCGTTGCTGAAAAAATATTGAAGAGTGCGGGCGGGCTTTATAATATAGGTGTGCATGAGTTGCATATTACCCCGAGTATCGGCATTAGCCTGTTTCCGGAAGACGGTGAACAGGTTGATGATTTGATCCGTAATGCGGACACCGCCATGTATCAGGCCAAGGAACATGGCCGTGCCAATTATCAGTTCTTTACCAGCGAGATGACGCGCCGTACACACGAACGTTTGTCTCTCGAGAGCGAGTTGCGGCACGCGCTCGAACGCGAAGAATTCACACTCTGTTTCCAGCCGCAGGTGGACATCCAAAGTGGCGAGATCGCGGGCGCCGAAGCGCTGTTGCGCTGGAATAACCGCAATCTTGGTGTGGTCTCGCCAACGACATTTATCCCGGTCGCAGAACAGAGCGGATTGATAGTTCCCATAGGCGAGTGGGTGTTGCGGGCGGTATGCATCCAGAATCGTGCCTGGCAAGATGCAGGCTTGGGGACGATCCCGGTGGCCGTGAATTTATCCGCCATCCAGTTCAGGCGAAATGACATGGCGGGCATTATCGCCGACATACTTGCTCAATCCGGTTTGAACCCCGCCACGCTGGAGCTTGAATTGACCGAAAGTGTCATCATGCAGGACACGCGTGAGACCGCGGAAATGATGCGCCGCCTGAATCAGCTGGGAGTGCGCCTTGCGATTGACGATTTCGGTACGGGTTATTCGAGTTTGAGTTATCTCAGACGCTTTCATATCGACAAGCTTAAAATTGACCAGTCATTCATCCGCGATATCACTACCGATCCGGACGATGCTGCAATCATAAGCGCCATAATCAATCTCGGTAAAAGTCTGAATGTGAAAGTCGTGGCTGAGGGCGCTGAAACCCGGGAGCAACTTGAATTTCTGCGTCGTTACCGGTGCGATCTTATTCAGGGTTACCATTTCAGCAAGCCATTGCCGGCAGATGAATTTTCGCGTTTGTTGAGAGATGGACGAAAGCTGACCGTCGAGATGTCCGAAATAAACCAGTATAACCTTGAAGTGGACACGTGATATCTGATGTTTGATTTATCGGTGTCGACCCAGGATTTATAATCCGGCAACCATGAAGTTCAATAGCATATCGATCGGGCCGCTCCCAAAGGTGCTGCTGCCGGCGCACGCTATCCCGATATGGGCATCGTCAATCGCTGATCTGGATGCCCCAATGCATACGGTTCAGCTGTAATTCATTTGAAAGGCTTGATGCATGAGTGAATTGATCCTGCCGGACGGATTACTGACGACCGAGGAATATCGATTGCTCGCTGCAGTGCCGCTACAAGCCGCGGCTGAGATTGCTGCGCAGCGCGGTGATCCGCAATTATTCAACGACATGCCCACGATGCTGGCATTGCTCGCGATGGTGACGGCACTGACCCATGCTTACCTTAACCGGAGTTCGGTGTTTCCGCAGCGCTCCCCGGATCCCGCCCTGGAGGCCGCGCCTGTGGCTGTCTGCGCATTGGTGTTCTCGGAATCGAATCTGGAACCATCCGAGGTAGAAACCTGCCTGAGAGCCCTGTCCTCAGCCTATCTGCAGTTGCTACGGCAGGGGGTGCTCGGGCCTCAGGAAGCCTATGTGGAAAAGGCCTTTGAATCGCTATTGGCCGGGAAACGGGTTACCGCCCTGCAATCTCTCAAACAGGCGGCCTACGCCATGACTGGGGCAATTGATGCCTGGGAAGCGAAACAGCTTAGCGGCATTTCCTGATTCTGCAGTGGTTCAGTGTGGCGCGGCTTGCAAAACCGGAAAGCCTGTATATAATCACAGATACTGTATGAGGATACAGTTAATGTGAGGCTTTCCCATGTCTGAACTTACTGCTCGTCAGCAAGAAATTCTTGAGCTTATTCAAGATGTTATTGGTGAAACCGGCCTCCCGCCCACTCGTGCCGAGATTGCAAGACAGCTGGGCTTCAAATCAGCTAACGCTGCCGAAGAACACCTGCGCGCGCTTGCTCGAAAGGGTATGATTAAGCTACTGCCCGGCGCTGCCCGGGGTATCCGTCTTACCGATCCTCCCGGTCTCCCGGTAGTCGGCCGGGTAGCGGCGGGCAGTCCTATCCTCGCGCAGGAACACATCGAGAACCGTTACCGGCTCGATCCCGCGCTATTTCACCCCAAGCCCCATTATCTGCTGCGGGTCCGTGGCATGAGCATGAAGGATGCAGGTATCCTGGATGGTGATCTGCTGGCCGTACACCGCTCTCCGGAGGTACGCAATGGCCAGATAGTGGTGGCGCGTATCGGCGATGAGGTAACCGTCAAACGCTACCGGCAAAAGGGGGGTGAGGTGTGGCTGATACCGGAAAATCCTGATTTCCAGCCCATCATAGTCACCGCCAATCACCCGACGTTGATGTTGGAAGGGATTGTGGTAGGGGTGATACGCGATGGTCTACCGGTCACACATTGAGGCTTTGAGGCCGGCAAAAAGGAAAAAGGCGCGGATGATATCCGCGCCTTTTTAGTCGTAAGCTGCCCGAAATTACTTCGTGCCGCCGCCGGTCTTGTCGTCCTTCTTCTCTTCTTTCTTGGCTTTCTTGTGATGGTGATGATGTTTGTGCATCGCCTTCTTGTGCTCCATCTTCTTTTCTTCTTTCTTGACAGGCGCAGCAGCCGGGGCAGCCGGCTGGGCAGCCGGAGCGGCGGGCGCGGTGCCCTGGGCAGAAGCAACACCGGCAATGGCCAGCAGAGAGCCGGCAACGAGACCAACCAATAACTGACGCTTCATTTGAGTACTCCGTAACGATTAAGTTAAGTTTTGCAAAACCACCGCAACTCCGGTCTGGAAGGGAATTTGAATTCCCGCTTGCCTGACCGGGTTACAGCACTACCTGAAACAGACGTCTTGGCTCCTTCCCTGGAGACTGCTCTTTAATATCCTTCGGCCTGCGTAACGCTTCAAAAGATAGGGCGTTGACGGTCCTTGTCCCTATATTTAGCCTTGATTTTGTCTCCTTGCCTCAGGCTGTACGGGGGAGCACTGGGGCATGACTGGATAGGCTGGCATAATGGCCGGATGAGAAGGAAAGTACCTGTCACCCAGCTTGCCGTAGGGATGTACGTGCAGGCACTCGACCGGCCGTGGTTGGAGAGCCCCTTCATGTTCCAGGGGTTCCTGATCGAATCCCTGGAGCAGGTTGCGACTCTGCGCCAGTATTGTCAGTATGTGTTTGTAGATGACGAAAAAGCAGTCGTCCCGGGTTCGAAGCCATCGCAAGAGAGAGCATCGGCCCAAGCGGGTCTGGCCGCGTCAACTGATACCGACGAACGGACCTCTCCCCCTTCAGATACCACGTGGCGTGCACGGCGGGCATTCCGCCAGGATGTGCGCCGCATGTTGGGCAGTCGCGAGAAGCTGCACCACCATCTCGCCAAGGTCTTCCAGGACGTGCGTTTTGGACGCAGTATCGATACCCGTGAATCGCGAGTGCTGGTTGAAGAGATGGTGGATACGGTTGCGGGTAGTCCGGCGACTGCCTTGTGGCTCACCAATCTGCAGAGCAAACACGAATACACCGCCAGCCATTGTCTGAATACCTGTATCTTCGCCATCGCTTTTGGTGTGCATCTGGGCCTCGGCAAGGATTCGCTGGCTGAACTCGGATTTGGGGCGTTGCTGCATGATGTAGGAAAGATGCGCACCCCGCTCTCGATCCTGGATAAACCCGGAGTGCTCACAGAAGACGAATTCGATATCATGAAGAAGCATACAATTGACGGTTTCAACATGTTACGTAAACACAAGGATGTCCCGCAGACTGCCCTGGAGATCGTACAACTTCACCATGAACGCATCGGTGGGCACGGCTATCCAATGGGGCTGAAGGGTGACGAGATTCCTCAGCATGTCCGTATCGTGGCAATCGCGGATGTCTATGATGACATCACCAGCAATCGCATCTATCACGAAGGTATTCCCGGGCATGCCGGTCTCAACATGATGTTTCATTGGGCACCGCGTGATTTTGGTGAAGAGTTGATGCAGGAATTCATCCGCTGTGTCGGTATTTATCCAATTGGCAGTCTGGTCGAACTGAATACAGGTGCCTTGGGTATCGTGATGTCGACTAATACTGCCAGCCGGCTCAAACCCATCGTGATGCTGCTGCGCGATCGAGACGGGCACGCCTACGAACGTCGGCCGTTGCTGAATCTCGCTGCGCCCGCAGCCCAGGACAGTCAATTCAACTGGCAGATACAGCGCGTGGTAGATTGCAAGGAATACGGTATTGATCTCGGCCATGTTGCCGAGCAAGAAGCACTGATCTAGTTATCATGCTTCGGATTACGCCCCGTATCGCACTCGATGAAAACGAGATCGAGTTTCGTTTTATCCGGGCTTCGGGTCCCGGTGGCCAGAATGTCAACAAGGTCGCGACTGCAGCCGAATTACGGTTCGATCTTGCAGGCAGTGAATCTTTACCGGAAGCGATCAAGCAACGTCTGCGTACGCTTGCCGCTAACCGCATTAACCGGGAAGGTATTCTGGTCATCAGCGCGCAGCGTTTCCGCACCCAGGAACGCAATCGCGCCGATGCACTGGAGCGTCTGATGCTGCTGCTGCAACGTGCAGCTACAGCACCGAAAAAGCGTATTCCAACCAAACCCACCAAAGCTTCCAAACGCCGCAGACTGGATGGCAAGCGGCAGCTTTCTGATAAAAAGCGATCGAGACGTAATAGGGGAGAAGAATAAAAATGCCGGCTTGCGCCGGCATTTTTGTCATTCCTTGAGACTATTGCCTGATCAGCAAGTTAAGTGCCCTTGGCCAAAGCACTGTTACGATAACCGTAGAAACCGTAGACGATGAGGCCGATCACCAACCATGCTGCAAACCATTTCCAGGTGAACAGAGGCAGGCTCAGCATAAAGGCGAGACAGAAAATCACGCCGAGAGCAGGGAACAGTGGCGAAAACGGTGTCCGGAACGGACGAGGCAGATCAGGATGCGTATAGCGCAACCAGATCACACCAGCGCACACCACAGTGAAAGCGCCCAATGTGCCCATGTTGACCAGCTTTGCCAGGACGTCGATTGGGAAAAACCCGGCGATCAGAGCCATGAGAATTCCGCTCGAGATGATGATGCGCACGGGTGTGCCGGTTTTCGGATTAACCGCCGAGAATACCTTCGGCAGCAGACCATCGCGCGACATGGCAAGAAAGATACGGGTCAGCCCAAAGAACAGCACCAGAATTACAGTGGTCAATCCCGCGATAGCGCCGACAGCGGTGATACCCGCCATGCTCTTGAGGCCGATCTTTATGAGCGCGTCCGATACCGGAGAAGCCGTGTTCAACTCGGTATAGGGCACGATGCCGGTCAACAAACCTGAAACAACGATATACAGCAGCGTACAAATTACCAGAGAGCTGATTATCCCGATGGGGACGTTACGCTGGGGATTGCGGGTTTCTTCAGCTGCAGTGGAAACCGAATCGAAGCCAATGTAGGCAAAGAAGATCGTCGCTGCGCCGGTCATCACGCCGCCCCAGCCGTAGGCTTCATTGCCGAGCGGATTTTTACCGACTGGCGGGATAAATGGGTGCCATAGTTCGGGTTTGATATAGAAAATCGCTACACCGATGAATAACAGCAGCACGATCAGTTTGACACCTACCATCACACCGTTGAAGCGCGCCGAAAGCTTGGTGCCGATGCACAGCAAGGTAGTCACGACCGCGACTATCAGGATTGCCGGAATGTTTACGATACCGTGCAAAGCAGGGTTATTCGGATCGATGACACCGATCGCATTGGAGAATGCGAAAGGCACATGAATGCCTACTGCAGTCAATGCATTGACCATGTAGCCCCCCCAGCCGACCGCGACGGTGGAGACGCCGATGCCGTATTCCAGGATCAGATCCCAGCCGATGATCCAGCCGACGATTTCACCCAACGTGGCGTAGCCATAGCCATACGCGCTGCCACAGCCGCCGATGGTGGAAGCCAGCTCGGCGTAGGACAGGGCGCTGAACGCACAGGCGATACCAGCAACAACAAATGAAAGGACGATGGCCGGCCCGGCATGCAATGCCGCAGCCTGGCCCGTAAGTACGAAAATGCCGGCGCCGATGATGCAACCGATACCCATCAGGGTCAGGTCGATGGGGCCGAGTACTTTACGC
>JBOIBL010000021.1:0-2708 GCA_050739495.1 Gammaproteobacteria bacterium
GGCCAATCCCATGCAATTGTTCCAGATCTGGATCAATCTGCCGCAGAAGAGTAAATTTGTTGACCCGGCATTTGTGATGCTGTGGAACGAAAAAATACCGCGCAAGATTTATGAAGACGACAAGGGCGCGAAAACCCAGGTCGAAGTGATTGCAGGCAAACTGGATGACATTGAACCCCTTGCCCCGACACCCGATTCATGGGCCGCCGACAGTGCGAACGAGGTCGCTATCTGGATTATCGACATGGAAGCCCATGCCAGCTGGACCCTTCCTGCCGCAAGTGAAGGCGTAAACCGTGTACTTTATTTCTATGCAGGCGAATCGCTTGGTATTGGCGATATCAAACTTCAAGCGAAGACCGCCGCCGTCATGCAACCCGAGACTTCAGTCACGCTCCATGCGGGCAATCAACCCGTGCGTATTCTCATGCTGCAGGGCAAGCCAATTGCTGAACCGGTTGTGCAATACGGTCCCTTCGTGATGAATACTCGGGAAGAAATCCAGCAAGCCTACCGCGATTATCAGGAAACTTACTTTGGGGGCTGGCCATGGGCAAATCCGAGTCATGTGCATCCAAGAGATAAGCCGCGCTTTGCCAGGTTTGCAGATGGTCACGAGGAGTTTCCATCATAAGGTAATGGAGGGATTTGTGAAAACTCTTATTCGGAATTGTTTCGCTTTTTTATCAATCCTGTTACTTCAGGCATGCACCATCGCGGTTAACAATATAAGAGATCCACTACCCAGCAATGGACCGGCACCTAAAAATCCTTGCAACATTGAATATTCGCTTGTCATTGATAGCGCCGCTTTTACCAATACTTTAGGAAAAGATAATACTGAAGATGCGCAAATAGAGAAAATCAAAAGCAAATACATCAATTCAACAAATGAAGCGCTTCAGAGTATCGGCTGTCAATCTGCCTATACAAATGACCAAAAATCTTCTGATTTTATAATCAGCATTAAACGCCAGCTTTATTTCAGCGCTTTACCACAGGAATGGCTGACCGGGTTATCTTTTGGTTTGATTCCAAGCTGGGGAACACGGCCTGAACAGTATGTCTATTCATTCAAGAATAAAATTGATGGGAAATCTCATAGCTACATAGTAGATGTAAAATCATATAACCATATAATATTATTTCCTGTATCCTGGATTACACTTATTACGGCCGATGAATATCGGACCTATAAAAAAGCTCTGATTAATTTTGTTAAAAACTCAGGATGAAAATCAACCAAGTCAGACTCAGTTGCTTTTTTATGCAAGCTGGCATCTAGGAACAAGCACAGCGTTACCGTAGCTTGGACTTCCTTCGTCAGCTCAACCGACATGCTGAATGTGGTAGCTCGAAACGAACCGGTATGAATTACAAATGAATCTGCATATCGGACCCGAAGCGATCTGAAATATCCCCACGGACAGGCCGCGGTAGGCTAAGCTTAGAAACTATCCGGCTGGTTTCGCACAAGGGGTTCAACCTATGAAATCAATTCAGGCTTTCTCAGGCATCCTGATTGCGCTGATCCTCGCGATTCTGCCCATGGCGTCAGCCAGCGCCGCCGGACAGACACTGCGTGACAGGGAAATTGCGGCCGGTTATGAGGCGATCTTCGTCTGCAGCGACACGTTTGTCTCACACATGCCCGAAGCCACCCTTCGTAACGACGATCTCCCCGGCTGGCGATTCAATCTGGATTCATTGACCACTACCATTGATCGCAGCACGAAGAGCGTGAACGTCACGTTCGATTCCGGGATGCCCCCGCGTGTCGCGGTCTGGCGAAGGTTGCTTGGCTGTTCGCAGTTGCCGATCGGCGCGAAACTCAGCGACGCTGCCCTGCTGCCAAAATTGCCGCAGGATCTGGTTCCACCCTCGTTTGATCACAAGGCGTGGCCGCTCGGCGATACGGATGCCACGGCGCAATTGCCCGCGGCCAGAGAGAAAGGGCTCGACGCATTGGTGACTGAAGCCTTTGACGATACCTCCTACGGTAAAGGTACAAAAACCTCGTCCGTACTAGTTCTGCTTGACGGAAAGATTGTCGCCGAGCGCTACGGCCTCGGCATCATGATGCACACGCCGCAACGCACTTGGTCCATGGCAAAGAGCCTCGCGGTAACCCTGATCGGGCGCGCTGTCGAACTCGGACGCATCAAAACGTCGATGCCGGCCAACATTCCCGAATGGCGACACCCCGGCGATCCGCGTGCGGCGATCACCCTCAACCAGCTGCTGCGGATGAATTCCGGCATCTGGACGGACGGCCCGGGCAACCATACTGACTCGACTTACTGGGGTGGCTCGACGGTGACGGAGACCGCGGCGGTCGCACCGCTGGAAGCCGAACCCGGCAGCCGGTTCAATTACGCGAACAACGACATTCTGCTCGCCGTCCACAGTCTGAAGATGACGCTGGGTGATCAGGCGCTCACCTTCCCGTTTACTGACGTATTGTGGCCACTGGGCATGACACACACCACGCCGGAAACCGACTGGCAAGGCAATTACATCCTGTCGAGCCAGGTCTGGATGACTGCGCGCGATTCTGCCCGGCTGGCACTGCTCTACGAAAACGATGGCATTGCGAATGGCAAACGCCTGCTGCCGAAGGATTGGGCCCACTATGTTTCGAGCACCAGCGGCGCGCAGCCGCACACCAGCTCACACTGGCAGTATGGTGCAGGCTTCTGGGTCTTCGG
>JBOIBL010000022.1:0-5236 GCA_050739495.1 Gammaproteobacteria bacterium
GTCATGCACGAAGCTGTGGAATTCACCGTTCTCGCCGCAAGGATCTACGCCGGCCGGCAGATCGCGCAACAGGCTTTCATCATACGCGCGACCGGCGAACCCGGTGTCCAATGCCTGTCCATCTACACAGCACAGCACCGCCTTGAAGCCGAGTGCGATGAATTCCCGCGCCAGCTCATCGGTAGGTCGATGCCAGAGCGGGAACACGGCGTGCATGTCTATCTTACTGAGATTATCGAGCCGGTACTGACGAATGTCTGCCAGAAACAGATCGCCGAACGCGACATGCCGGATGCCCTGCCTCCTGAAACCTTCCAATGCAGATCGCATCTTCTGTTCGTATTCGTCGTTGGACGGGCGTTCCGACAACCTGATCTTGTGTAACGGCAAGCCGATGGATAGAGCTTGTCTGTCCAGCAGATCCTCGCGCACGCCGTGCATGCTGATACGACCGAAATGATCGTTGATGCTGGTGAGCAGGCCGCATACTTCGTAGTCACGCTGCTGGCGTAACTCATATAAAGCTAATGCGCTGTCCTTGCCGCCGCTCCACGACAGGATGATGGGCGTGCGGTCCATGTCAGCTGCGCAGGTAGGACGCGCCGTTTACATCGAGGATGCAACCGGTCGCCGACAACATGCCGTCGGCAGCGAGTCGCACCACTGCTTCGGCGATCTCTTCAGCGGTCGCCACCCGTCTGAGCGGAATCTGGTTCCGGATCGCATCTCCACCCGGACCGTCGAGCAAGGCCGTAGTCATGTCGGTGCGTACGAATCCCGGCGCGACCACGCCGACGAAGATCTCGTATGGCGCCAAAGCCCAGGCCAGCGATTGCGAGAGCTGATTGAGACCTGCTTTCGCCGCGCCGTACGCTGGTGCATCCGGTTCACCACGAAACGCGCCGCGCGAGGAGATATTGATGATGTGGCCGCTATGTTGTTTCATCATCACCTGCGCGGCAAGGAAGCACAGGTTGGCTGGCGCGATCAGATTGGTCCCCAAGGTGCTGCGCCAGGTAGCCTGCCAATCGGCGTAACTCGATTCCTTGACCGGTTTCACCTCATAGATACCGGCGTTGTTCACCAACACATCCAGCCGGCCGTAATCCCGGACCACTTCATCAACCAGGCGCTGGCACGCGGCCGGATCGGAAAGGTCCGCGCTGAAGGTACGGTGGTCAGTACCCGGCAAGGCCTCCGCCAATTGCTGCGCCGCCCGGCGGCTGGTGTGGTAATGCAGCGCCACGTTGCCGCCCAGCCGGGCGAAAGCTTCGGCACAGGCACGGCCGATGCCGCGGGCGGCGCCGGTGACGAGGATCGCTTTGCCACTGAAATCCATTGCAATAACCTTTTCCCGGATGCCGTTATGGCGGAAGTATGCTCTGCTAAAATCGCATCTTATCGTGACTGGAGCAAGCGATGGCCGAGCTGCCTGAATGCGTGGAACTCGAGACCGGATCGCAGCCGGTGGCAAGTGTCATCTGGTTGCACGGCCTGGGTGCAGATGGCCACGATTTCGAACCTATCGTGCCGGAGCTGAGGCTGCCGCCCACACTGCCGGTACGGTTCGTGTTTCCGAACGCACCGGTCCGGCCGGTCACCATGAACAACGGTTATCCGATGCGCGCCTGGTTCGATCTGGTCAAGATCGGAATGCAGCAGCCGCGCGATCAGGCCGGGATGCAGGCATCGCGCGCCGCTCTCGAAGCACTGATCGCGCGTGAAAATACACGCGGCATCCCCGCGGCACGTATCGTGCTGGCGGGGTTCTCGCAGGGCGGTGCGGTCGCGTTATATACCGGATTGCAATATCGCGAACGGCTGGCCGGCATCATGGCGTTGTCCACCTATCTGCCTTTGGTGGACGGGTTCGAGTTCGAGCTCAATCCCGCCAATGCCAGTGTGTCCATCTTCTATGCGCATGGTACCCAGGATCCGGTGGTACCTCTGCAACTTGCCGAACTCACGCGCAATGAACTCACCGCACGTGGCTGCTCGATCCTGTGGCATACCTATCCCATGCCACACGCGGTACATCCGCAGGAAGTACAGCACCTGCGTGCATGGTTGCTGAGTGTCTTGACTCCATAGATCAGCGGCCGACTTCCGGCAACGCTACCGTTGATCAATTCGTGCGTGCAGCCTTGCTGCTATCCCGCAGTTTTTTGAACGGGACTTCCGGATACCAGTCCGGCCAGGATGTGCTGTCGGCGAGTCCGGCGCCCAGACGGAACAATGCCCGGGCCTGTTGCACCAGCCCGGACAGGTCCCAATCCGGATCGTACTCGTCGGCCGGTTTGTGATAGTGATGGGCGAAATATTCGTTCCAGGTCTGCTGCCCCCAGCCAGCTGGACGCTTGAGATAATCGTAGCCGCTGAAAGTCAGGATCGCGGGCACTCCGCGCTTGGCGAATTCAAAATGATCGGCGCGGTAATACAGCCCGGTCTCGGGATGCGGATCGGGTGTGATCTTCATCCCTTCATCAGCTGCGGCAGTCTTGAGCGCATCTTCCAGTTGCGATCGGCCGTAACCGATAACCGTGATGTCACGGGTCCTGCCGTACACGTTCATGATGTCCATGTTGATATCCGCTACCGTGTCAGCGAGCGGAATGGCCGGGTGCTGCACATAATAAGCCGCACCGAGCAGGCCCTGCTCTTCGCTGGTGGTGGCGAGGAAGATCACCGAGCGTTGCGGGTGTGGATGCAACAGCGCGAAAGCCCTGGCCATGCCAAGCAGTGCGGCATCGCCGGAGCCGTCATCCACGGCGCCGTTGAATATCTTGTCACCCGGCAATTCCGGATGCGTACCGAAATGATCCCAGTGTGCACTGTATGCGATTGCCTGGTGTGGGTGGCTGCGGCCCGGCAGCACAGCGATCACGTTGTGCGTGGTGATATGCGCGATCTTGCTGTGCAAGGTCACGGATAATTTGAGGTTCAGCGGAACCGCCTTGAAACCGGGCTGATCCGCTGCCTGTTCGAGTTTCGTGAAATCCAGTCCCGCCTGCTGGAACAAAGCGGCGGTGGCAGACTCGCTGATCCAGCCTTCGATGGCGGCGCGGTGCCGGTCATGATCCGGTTCGGTGAGTGTGAATTTGGTGCCCGTGTTGCTGTTTTGCACCACACCCCAGCCATAACCGGCGGGTCCGGTCTGGTGCACTACCAGCACGGCGGCCGCGCCCTGACGTGCCGCTTCCTCGTATTTGTAAGTCCAACGACCGTAGTAGGTCATGTCCTTGCCCCGGAACAGTTTGGGGTTGGTGTAGCCGGGATCGTTCACCAGCACCACGATGGTCTTGCCGCGTACATCGGTGCCGGCGAAATCGTTCCAGTGGAATTCCGGCGCATCGATGCCATAACCGACGAATACAACGGGGCTATCCTTGATCGTCACCGTGGGTTGTTCATGTTCCGTAAGCACCACTTCGTCTTGCAGATATTTGAGCGTGGTGGAGCGATCACCACCCTGCACCGTGATATCTGCCGGTGCTCCGGTAATCTCCGTCATCGGCACCGGCTGGAAGAAACTGCCGTGCCAGCCTGGCTTCAATCCGAACGCCTTGAATTGGCTGCGCAGGTAGTTGATGGTCTTGGTCTCGCCGGCGGAAGCCGGCGCCCGGCCGCCGAAAGCATCCGAACCCAGAATCTTGATGTAGCCACCGAATTCCGCTGCGGTGAAACTGTCGAGCGCACGCTTATCAACTGTGCTGGCAGCGAGTACCGGTGCGGTAATCAACAGGCAGGTAGCGAACAGGACTCGGCGCATGATGGCTCCTTTGGATGCACGCAAGTGCCCGAAGTTTACACTACATGAACACTGCAGCTCAGTGCTCGAGCGTATAGATCAGGTCGGCACTATTGGCCGCGCCGGATTCCGCCTCCAGCATCCATTTGGTGCTGAGTGTGTAACGGATGCGGATGGTGTTGATGGATTGCAGTATCCCCGCGCCGTAACTGACATACAGACGCGGTGACAGGTATTTGCCTATGAACAGCGACGGGGTACTGGTGCCGACCCCGGTCGAGACATTCTGGATACTCACGTCGGAAATGCCCATCTGATTGCCGACTTGCTGTGCCAGGAACTCACCGCCGGAATAAGTGAGAGCATTACCCGTGTCGGTGCTGGGCCGACCCAGCAGCGGCGATTGACTCGGTGTCGCCGGCAGTTGTCCGGTAAGCAGATAGGACAGCAATGAAGATTGTGGCAGTGGCGGGTTGGAGAACAGCGAGACATTCGGCTCGCGCAGTGTCCCGCGCACCACGACGCCGACTTGCTGTTCGCTTTGTCCGGGCACCACGGTTTCAGGATGTGCGGGTTTGCGTATCGCGCGAATGTCCAGTGCCGGATTCGAGATCGGACCGCCATTGAACATCAGGCGTCCGCGTTCGATGCCGAGTCGCTGGCCGTAAACAGTGTATTGTCCATCCACGATCTGCAATTCGCCGCTGCCGGTCGTGAAATGTCCCGGTTCATCCACGGCCAGGACGCTGCCGACGATGTGTCCTGATAACCCGAAGCCCTGGATATCCACCTTGTCACCCATGTTGGCGCGTACCCTTGAGTGGATCTGCCAGCGGTCCTGTTGGGCTGCTTCATTCTGCCCCACGATCACCTGATCGGGTGATACCTGCGCGGTGTTGCTCAGGTTGCGTGGGCGCAGTTTCGCGTAAGGGATATCGACATTGCCATCCAGATTGATATCGCGATCATCGAGTCTGAAGTCGAGCGTCGGCGAGATATCGACCTGTGCTTCCGGAATGTCCGCAATGCGGAAATCCTTGCCGTTCAGTTGACCATGCACGTGCCAGATGCCGTTCTGCTTTTGTGCGATGCTGTTCCAGTTCAGACTTCCAGTGCCTGAATGCGCGGTACCATTCAAAGCGAGACGGTCGCCGTTGCCCTGCAGGTCGAGGACCACGCCCGAGACATTCAGCCCCAGTCGCGGTACCTTGATGACGCCGTCAGTCAACGACGCGGTTCCGTTGAAGGTCGGGTCACTGGCGGTGCCAGCCAACGCCAGATCGAGTTTGAGCTTGCCCTCGAAGCCACTGACGTCCGGCATCAGCGCAGGAATCAGTGCGAAATCATGCAGTTCACCGCGAATGTGCCCGCTCAATGCCGCTTTGCCACTCTGGGCGATACGGGTGTCCACGTTCAGGTAACCACCGTCGGTCAACGACCAGTTCAGACTGCCAGTGGTGTGAACGCCATCGATATGGATGTGAGCGT
>JBOIBL010000023.1:0-7457 GCA_050739495.1 Gammaproteobacteria bacterium
TACCCGACGGTCGTGGTGAACAACCACAACGTACCGAAACCGTCACCCTGCAGGTCACGCGCGGCGTAGTCTGCCTGCAGCGAATCGCGCAATTTGCCGATTACGATGAAATTCCACACCAGGTTGAAAAGCGGGATCAGCAACAGGAATACCAGCCCCGGTTCCAGTTTGCGATTGGCCGGCGCGACCGCATTCAACACATTGAACAGTGTGATCAGATACAGGATCGCGATAACCAGGCCGATGACCCAGAAGCCGATGGCCCAGCCGGCAAACAGAAAAGGTGCGTAGTGATGCATGTACATGGTGACTATCCCCGTATTGATATGGATGAATGCCGCCCCTGTCCGGCAGTCTTAAGTATGTATCAAGTGCGCGCGATTGCCAGGGTTTCGCAGCGCAAACCTGGCTGCGGGCCACTCCGGTATAGTAAGCGGCAGTCCGGCGTCGATGGGAACCTGACGTGAAATACCAAGATCTGCGTGATTTCATCGCACAACTCGAAACCCGCAACGAACTCAAGCGCGTCGGGCTGACGGTGGATCCGCATCTGGAGATGACCGAGATCTGCGACCGGACCCTGAAGCAAGCCGGGCCCGCGCTGCTGTTCGAGCATCCCAAAGGTCATTCGATCCCGGTGCTCGGTAACCTGTTTGGTACCCCGCAACGCGTGGCGCTCGGCATGGGCCAGGAATCCGTCGCAGCGTTGCGCGAAGTCGGGCAACTGCTGGCGATGCTGCGCGAACCGGAACCGCCGAAAGGCCTCAAGGACGCGTGGGAAAAACTCGGCGTGTTCAAGCAGGTGTTCCGGATGCCGCCGAAACAGGTCGGCAAGGCGGCGTGTCAGGAAAATCGCCTGAGCGGAAGCGACGTGGATTTGAGCCGCTTGCCGATCCAGACCTGCTGGCCCGGCGATGCGGGCCCGCTCATCACCTGGGGCCTCACCGTTACCAAAGGTCCGCGCAAGGACCGCCAGAACCTCGGGATCTACCGGCAACAGGTTACGGCCAGGAACAAGGTCATCATGCGCTGGCTCGCACATCGCGGCGGCGCGCAGGATTTCCGCGACTGGCAGCAGGATCGTCCCGGCGAACCGTTTCCGGTCGCGGTCGCACTCGGTGCCGATCCGGCCACCATACTCGGCGCCGTGACGCCGGTGCCGGATACGCTTTCCGAATATTCCTTTGCAGGACTGTTGCGCGGCGCACGCACCGAAGTGGTGAAATGCGTGTCCTGCGATCTGATGGTACCGGCCAGTGCCGAGATCGTGCTGGAAGGCGTGATTCATCACGGCGAGCTGGCCGACGAAGGTCCGTTCGGCGATCACACCGGCTATTACAATGAAGTCGAAAAGTTTCCGGTGTTTACGATCACCCACATCACGCATCGCGACAATCCGATCTATCACAGCACCTATACTGGACGTCCGCCCGACGAACCGGCGGTGCTCGGCGTCGCGCTCAATGAAGTATTCGTGCCGATCCTGCGCAAGCAGTTTCCCGAGATCACGGATTTCTATCTGCCGCCGGAAGGCTGTTCCTACCGCATCGCCTGCGTCAGCATGAAAAAACAGTATCCCGGCCACGCCAAGCGCGTGATGTTCGGCATCTGGAGTTTCCTGCGCCAGTTCATGTACACCAAGTTCATCATCGTCACCGACGACGACGTCAACGTGCGTGACTGGAAAGATGTGATCTGGGCCGTCACCACGCGCATGGATCCGGCGCGCGATTGCACCCTCGTCGAGAACACGCCGATCGATTATCTGGATTTCGCATCACCGGTCTCAGGGCTTGGTTCCAAGATCGGTCTCGATGCCACCAGCAAGTGGCCGGGCGAAACCAGCCGTGAATGGGGCCGGCCGATCAGCATGAGCGATGAGGTTAAAC
The DNA here is from genome assembly GCA_050739495.1 of Gammaproteobacteria bacterium. GTDB lineage: Bacteria > Pseudomonadota > Gammaproteobacteria > Natronospirales > REEB76 > DASSKW01. Next base: position 1,890 of record JBOIBL010000023.1, read on the forward strand.
ATAAAGTGGATGCGATCTGGAAAGAACTGGGCATCGACTGATACAGCAGTATCACGAAATGTTCACAATCGACCGCTAAGCTGGAGACTTTGGCCAAATCCCTGGTACGGCGAAGGCAATGCAATGCGTTTAATGCGGCGGAAACCACCCGGCGACACATTGGTCGCAGCAGTGGATCTGGGTTCCAACAGTTTCCACCTGATGGTGGCGGAGGTCCGCGGCCGCGATCTGCGCATCATCGACCGCATGCGCGAGATGTTGCGCTTCGGGTCCGGTCTGGATGCGCGCGGCAACATCACGCCGGAAGCGTCGAAACAGGCGCTGGCCTGCCTGCGTCGCTTCGGTCAGCGGCTGCACACGCTCGATGCGCCGCAAGTGCGCGCGGTTGGCACCAACACCCTGCGCCGCGCCAAGAATGCGCAGACGTTTCTGCGCCGGGCCGAGGCTGCACTCGGTCATGCCATCGAAGTGATCTCCGGCATGGAAGAAGCACGCCTGATCTATCAGGGCGTCACCAGCACGCTGGCGGATTCGCCCGAGCAACGGTTAGTTGTGGATATCGGCGGCGGCAGCACCGAACTCATCATCGGCGCAGGCAGCGCCACGCGAGTACTCGAAAGTCTGCACATGGGATGCGTATCCATGACCGACGAGTACCTGTCCGCGAAAACCCCCACCCGCACCAATTTTCGCGACGCGATCCTGACAGCACGCCAGCAGCTGGAACCGGTACAGGCGGCGCTGCGAAGCGAAGGCTGGCAACGCGCGATCGGTTCCTCCGGCACTATCCGTGCAGTCGAGAGTGTGATCCGCGAATCCGGTTGGCGCCACGACGGCATCACGCTCGAATGTCTGCACCGGCTGGGAGAAAAGCTGGTCGCTCAGCGCGATGCGACGCGCCCGGTGTTGCCGGGACTCGCGACCGAACGCGCGCCGGTGTTCGCCGGCGGGGTCGCGGTACTGACCGCGGTGTTCGAAGCCTTGCGTATCGAGCGCATGGAAGTCTCACCCGGCGCCTTGCGCGAGGGTGTGTTGCAGGATCTGCTGGGGCGCTTGCACGGCGAAGACGTGCGTGCCGATGCCGTGGAACGCCTCGCGATGCGTTACGCGGTGGATATCCATCAGGTGAAACGCGTGGAGACCACGGCGCTCGAGATCCACGCAGCGGTGCATGATACCTGGCACTTGCCGGAACAGAGCGCTCAGTTATTGAGTTGGGCCGCGTGGTTGCATGAAGTCGGGCTCGCCATCGCGCACAGCAGCTATCACAAACACGGGGCCTACATCGTCGCGAATGCCGATCTCGCGGGCTTCTCGCGTCAGGAACAACAACTGCTCGCGTCACTGGTACGGTTGCACCGACGGCGTTTTGCGAAAACGGTGACCGCCAACATCGATCACAACTGGAATCTGCCGATCCGGCGATTGGCGGCGATCCTGCGTATCGCGGTGCTGCTGCATCGTGGCCGCGACCCCAATCAGGCACTGCAATTCAAGGTCAGCACCAAAAACCAGACGCTGGATCTGCAGTTCCCGCGCGGCTGGGCCAAAAGTTATCCGTTGACGGCGGCAGATATGGAAGAGGAAACCAGGCAGTTGCGTGGCAGCGGCGTGCGGCTGAGCGTGCGTTAACCCGGATAATTCACGAGGTCGGACGACACTCGCGCGTAACCCACTCAAACACTGGGAGAATACGCCGAGATCGTGGAGTCTTCAGGGTTACAATTTGTCATCCACACCGTCCTGTCACGGCGCTGGCGGTTTCTCGCGGCGCCTGGCTTGTTGCGAAATCTGCAATCACTCACGATCCCTCATGAATTATCCGGGTCAAGGCGCGACGCCCGCCAGTTGCGTGAGCAATTGGGCCTGCGAATCCTGCGCGTCCTTTTTGCGCGGTTTCGCATGCCGGTAGTGACCATCCGGCTGCAATACCCAGGCGCGCACGTTGTCCTTCAGATAGCGGCGCAGATCCTTGACGATCCGGTCGCGCGATCGCTTGTTGAGTACCGGAAAACACACCTCGACCCGGCGGAAGAAATTGCGCTCCATCCAGTCCGCGCTCGAGCAATAGACTTCCTTCTTGCCGTTGTTCTGAAAGTAATAGACACGGCTGTGTTCGAGAAAGCGTCCCACGATCGAACGCACCCGGATATTGCTCGAGATACCGGGCATTCCCGGACGCAGGCAACACATGCCGCGCACGATCAGATCGATCTTTACTCCCGCCATGGAAGCGCGATAGAGCACCTGGATCGCGTCAGCCTCGGTGAGCGCGTTCAGCTTGAGGATGATGCGCGCAGGTTTGCCGGCCTGCGCATGTTTGATCTCGCGTTCGATCATCTCGATCATGCCCGAATGCAGCGTGAACGGCGATTGCTTCAGCACGTGCAGTTTCATCACCTTGCCGAGGCTGGTGAGCTGCATGAAGATGCGGTTCACGTCTTCGCCGATCTGCTGGTCGCACGTAATCAGACCGTAATCGGTATAGGCGCGCGCGGTGCGCGGATGATAGTTGCCGGTGCCGAGATGCACGTAGCGGCGCAGACTGCGGCCCTCGCGGCGCACCACCAGGATCATCTTGGCGTGAGTCTTGTAACCAACCACCCCGTACACCACGTGCGCGCCCGCATCCTGCAGGCGGTTGGCGAGTGCGATGTTGTCGGCTTCATCGAAACGCGCGCGCAGTTCGATCACCACCGTGACTTCCTTGCCGGCCTGCGCCGCGGCTACCAGCGCATCCACGATGTTCGATTCCGGTCCGGTCCGGTATAGCGTCTGCTTGATCGCCAGCACTTTCGGATCCGCCGCCGCCTGCTGCACGAAGTCCGACACCGGCAGGAAGGATTCGAACGGATGATGCAGCAGAATGTCGCCACTGCGCACCACGTTGAAGATGTTCGCACCTTGCGCCAGCGCACGCGGTACGCCGGGAACGAACGGCGGATACTTGAGATCCGGCCGCTCGGCGAGATCATACAGTTCGCTCAGCCGGTTCAGGTTCACCGGCCCTTCGGCCGGATACAGGTCTTCCTGGCCGAGCTGGAATTGCTTGAGCAGGAATGCCGCGATTTCATCCGGACATTCCGTCGCGATCTCCAGCCGCACCGAATCGCCGTAACGGCGCGAGGCGAGTTCGCCCTGTACCGCGCGCAACATGTCTTCCACGTCTTCCTCGTCCACGTACAGATCGCTGTTGCGTGTGACGCGGAACTGATAGCAGCTCGAGACTTTCATGCCCGGGAACAGCTCGTCCACATAGGCGTGGATCACCGATGACAGCAACACGAATTCCTGAACCCGCTTGTCGGGTGCCGGCAACGGGATCACGCGCGGCAAGGCACGCGGCGCCTGCACTACGGCCATACCGCTGTGACGTCCGAATGCGTCCTTGCCTTCCAGCGGCACGATGAAATTCAGACTCTTGTTGAGGATCTTCGGAAACGGATGCGCCGGATCGAGTCCCAGTGGACTCAACACCGGCAGCAGTTCGTCATTGAAATAGCGTCGCAGCCAGGCGTCCTGTGCCGGTGTCCAGTCGCTGCGTTTCACCAGCTTGATCCGTTCCTCGTTGAGTGCCGGGATCAGCGATTCGTTGAGGATGCGGTACTGATCTTTCACAAGCTGCAGCGCTTCGGCCCGGATCGCCCGCAGACTCTCGGTCGCGCTCATATCATCCGGCGAAAGTGAACCCGCTGCCAGCTCCAGCCGTTGCTGCAGACCGGCGACGCGGATCTCGAAGAATTCGTCGAGGTTGGTGCAGGAGATGCACAGGAAGCGCAGCCGTTCCAGCAACGGCACGCCCGGATCGCGGCTCTGTTCCAGCACGCGCCGGTTGAACGCGAGCTGGCTCAGTTCGCGGTTTATATAGAGTTCGGGGCGTTTGAGGTCAGGGGTGTCCATGTTCGCAAATTACGACCAAGATGTTACCGCTGTATTACAGTCGCTGTCGAAGCCCGGGAACAAAGGCCTGACGGCCGTTCAAGATGACAGTTTGATCCCTCATCCGAATAACGGCAATTTCAAGAAACCGACACAGCGCTGTCAACTTCATGCGGCAAGCTGGCTGTGTGTCGCAAACAGCTGCGATGACAACAGCAGCTCCGGTGCCTCCAGACGTTCCCCGTGTCTTGAATCCGGAGCTGCTGCCTGCGATCGCGGCAGTTCTTGCTGACGCTGACTGCCGCACTCCTAAGCAGACGGCCCCACTTGCCCGGGTGACTTACCCGGGCTTTTTTATGAGCACGACTAAAAATCGATCTTTATGATTTCTGGGGGTGTTAGAAATGATCTCATAAGCCTCATGTACTACCGTGTACACTCCGGTTACTCGATCATTTCTGCCTACCCAGAAACCAAAATCTCTGATTTTTAGACTTACTCATGTGCGTTTTCGCCGTAGCGCGTGGCTTGCAGGTTCCAACCCACGTAACGCACGATATCCGGCACCCGCAGTTCGCTGGTGCTCACCGATTCGAAGCCGTTGTCGCCGAACAATGTCACCAGATCGTCCAGCGCGTCCGCACTCAGTGCAGCGCGGCGCATCTCCTGCAAGCGCGCCTGATGTGCGCACATCTCGGTCTCGATCGCGCCGATGCCGCCTAGGATGTAGTCGAGCGTGAGTTCGCGGCGCCGGTCCCAGGCACTGCGGATTCCAGCGAGCAGATCGGTGAACATCGGTTTGCAACCGGCTACGGCGTAACGCGCATCGGCCTGTTGTGCCGCGGCCAGATAGGCTTCGTGCGCCGCGCGTGCCTGCGCCTCAAGTTCGGCATCGTAGGAAGCGGCGGTCTCGAAAGCGAACGCCGCGCGCATCAATGCGCGGGCTTTCTCAAGGATCGCCAAATCATCCATCAGGAACGCGATCTCGGCCAGATCTCGACCGGCACCGATGACGGGTTGCGCATCCTCGGCATGCAACACGAAGCGCAGCTGCGCACCGGGTTTCGCGACGCGCCGGAATTCTGCGAGGGTCGCCGCGAGATCTGTGTATTCGAGTGCGTACTGGCCGGTGATCGCGTCGAAGTGTGCGGCCGGGAAGGGCAGAACCTCGCTCGGGGTGCGGGCATGAAAGTGGATGGCGGTGAGCATCGCACCTGCATCCTGCAGGAAGCGCGCCGGGTCAATGTCGGCCTGATCCACGCCGTGAATCTCGAACTGTTTTTGTCGTGCCCGGCCGGTCTCGCTGGCGATGATCGCGATCGCCCCGTTGCCGGTGCCGATATCCAGGATGCGTGCCGTGGCGGGCAGCGCCTCGAAGAAGGCCACCCAGCCGGCGCGGATCGCGGCCCCGGAGGTGTGGGTATCCTCGTCCGCCAGACACGCGGAGAGCCGGTCCGCGTGCCAATAGCGGTCCCAATGCGTCGGGTCCGGCGCTCGCTCGCCCGTCATCGTCTCCCCCATGCGCGTCTGAATTGGGAATCCTAACCGATAACCCGCAGCGCGGGGTTCTGTGCGTGGCTCTGTGGCCGGACAGCCAGACGAGGTCGTCTATACTGAGTGGACGCAAAAGGGGCAGGAACCACAAAAAACACGGACGATTCATCTGCTTGAGGAGGTCCAATGCGCACG
>JBOIBL010000024.1:0-5349 GCA_050739495.1 Gammaproteobacteria bacterium
TGACACACTGCTGTTGTGTTCGGATGGACTGTGGGCACCGCTCGAAGACGCTTACATTGCCAATGAACTCGGCATGCGCATGGAACTGCAACTGTCGCTGGACCTGATCGCCGCCGAAGCCGAATCGCGCGCCTCGCCCTCGAGCGATAATGTCACCGGCGTGGCATTGCGCTGGCAGGATTGATTATTTCCCGACCTTTCAATCGCACAATCCTTCAATCTCGAAATCCGCAGGTGATCATTCCGATGAGACACGACAATCGCGCCACCGACGCGCTCCGCCCCGTCACGCTCACGCGTCATTACACCAAACATGCGGAAGGTTCCGTGCTGGTCACGTTCGGTGAGACCCGAGTGTTGTGTACCGCGAGTGTGGAGGAACGCGTCCCGGGTTTTCTGAAAGGTGCCGGCAAGGGCTGGGTCACTGCCGAGTACGGCATGCTGCCGCGGGCCACGCACACACGCTCGGATCGCGAAGCTGCGCGCGGCAAGCAGGGCGGCCGCACGCTCGAGATCCAGCGTCTGATCGGTCGCGCGCTGCGCGCAGTCGTGGATATGGAAGCGCTCGGTGAACGCACCATCACGCTCGATTGCGATGTTTTGCAGGCCGATGGCGGCACCCGTACCGCCGCGATCACAGGCAGTTACGTGGCGTTGGTGGATGCGGTCCACGCCTTGCGCAAACGCAAGCTCATCAAGCGTGATCCGATCCATGGCGCAGTCGCGGCAGTATCGGTGGGCATTGTTGCCGGTAAATCGGTTCTGGATCTCGACTATGAAGAAGATTCCCACGCCGAAACCGATATGAATGTAGTGATGAACGATGCCGGGGCCTTCATCGAGATTCAGGGCACGGCGGAAGGTCATGCATTCCGGCGCGAGGAACTGGATCAGTTGTTGTCGCTGGCGAGCAGCGGCATCGAAGCGCTCATCGCAAAACAACGCGCGGCATTGAACGGATGAAACAAATCGTTCTCGCCACCGGCAATCCCGGCAAACTGCGCGAGCTGGTCGCGATGTTGGCGGGCACCGGCATCCAGGTCATACCGCAAACCGAATTTAACGTCACCGACGCCGAGGAAACCGGTCTGTCTTTCGTGGAAAACGCGATCCTCAAGGCACGCAACGCGTCGCGCCAGACCAATTTGCCTGCGATTGCGGACGATTCCGGTCTGGAAGTGGAAGCGCTCGGCGGTGCACCGGGGATCTACTCCGCCCGCTATGCTGGTGAAGATGCGGAAGACGCAGACAACACTGCAAAACTGCTTCTGGCATTGCAGGATGTGCCCTCTGAACGGCGTCGTGCACGGTTTCGCTGTGCGATGGTTTATCTGAAACATTCATCGGACCCTGCACCGCTGATCTGCGAAGGCATCTGGGAGGGGCACATCCTGGAAGCACCACGCGGCAGCAACGGTTTCGGCTACGATCCAGTGTTTCTGGTATCTGAATTGGGTTGTTCCTCGGCAGAATTACCGCCGGATGAAAAGAACCGCCTCAGTCATCGTGGTCAGGCGCTAAAAAAACTGGTCGCCGTACTCACCCGGGAACCTGACTAACGCGATTTGCGGAGTCCACGCGTGACCAACCTGCCGCCGCTCTCGTTGTATGTGCACCTGCCCTGGTGCGTGAGGAAATGCCCGTATTGCGATTTCAATTCGCATGCCCTGAGAGCCTCGTTGCCCGAACGCGAATACGTCGATGCGCTGCTGCGCGATCTGGATCTCGATCTGCCGCGCGTGAGCGGGCGTCGCATCGAAACCGTATTCTTCGGCGGCGGCACGCCGAGTCTGTTCAGCGCGGAAGCCATTGCCCGCTTTCTGGCGCAAGCCCAGCAGCGAATACCCTTTGCATCAGGTATCGAAATCAGCCTGGAAGCCAACCCCGGCACCGTCGAACATGGGCGTTTCGCCGAATACAAGGCCGCCGGCATCACCCGTTTGTCCATCGGCGTACAGAGTTTCGATCCGAATCAACTGAAAAAACTCGGCCGTATCCACAGTGCGGATGAAGCGGTCCGCGCTGCCGAAGAAGCACATGCTGCAGGTCTCTCCAATTTCAATCTCGATCTCATGTATGGCTTGCCCGGACAGACACCCGAACAAGCGGAAGAGGATGTACGTCGAGCCATTGCGCTGTCTCCTGCGCATCTGTCTCATTATCAGCTCACCCTGGAACCCAACACTCTGTTCTATGCCCAACCGCCAGCGCTGCCTGAAGAGGATGCCGTCTGGACCATGCAACAGACCTGTCAGTCGCTGCTTGATGAACACAGCTACGCTCAATATGAAATCTCCGCCTATGCCCGTTCCGGACGACGTTGCCGACACAACCTCAATTACTGGCAGTTCGGTGATTATCTCGGAATCGGTGCCGGTGCCCATGGGAAATTGACCGACCTTGCGGGAACACGCTGGCGCATCTGGAAGGTCAAACACCCGGCCAGCTATCTGCGCGACGCAGGCAGTCCTGCCGGTGTCGGTGGAATAGATGCCGTCAAGCCCACCGAACTGGGCTTCGAATTCATGCTCAACCGGCTGCGGCTGATGGATAAATTCACTGAAACGGAATTCAAAAACGCCACCGGGCAGGACTTCGATGCTGTGCGACCACCTGCAGAACATGCTGCAACGCTGGATTTGATGACAAGGACGGGTGATGCGTGGCAGGTAACCAGCCGTGGGCATACTTTCCTGAATGAGCTGCAGCAGCTGTTCCTGCCCAACACCGGAAATTCTTCCGGCAGACGGTGAAATCCCCGCCTAAACTTGGGGTGCAGAACGGAGACCCGATGACCGACTACCGCCCTATCTCCTGTGCCCTTTACAGCCAGTATGAGCTGGCGATTCTGCATCACACCACTTTGCGTGTGCGCTGGCGGGACGGGGATGGCATCACCCATCTGGAAACGCTCACCCCCCAGGATCTCGAAACCTGCGGTGGCGAGGAGTTCCTGCTGGCACGTAACACGGCTGGCGACCGCCTGAGGGTGCGGTTGGACCGCATCATGGCCCTGCCGACGGTTGAAAGGTTGCCCGCGCTCTGACGTGTTTTCCGGCCTCGAACAAGAGGTTATGCACACATGCTGGTTTGAGACTTGACCCGTGGAACCGACGTACATGTTTCGCAACGGGTAATCCATGAGTTCACGTAACCCACTGTATTTATTGAATAATATTCCTGTTCAAGAATTCACCGTTTTGAAACAAATCAAGCCCTGACAGGCACTTGGCGATATCTCGCAGCATTCCATCCACAGAGTTATCCACAGATTTTGTGGAAAAACCGTTTTTGTCAATTACAGCAGTCAGTTACTTTGTTTGTGTGAAGTAAAACATGATGAACTGTTTCTAACCCCCCGAGGATTTCAGGACAACACGGAATCAGGAGCGCCACTTGCCGGAGCCGGGAACGCGGGGTATGATGCGCGGCTCTAAAAAGTGGCCTACGGCCCGCGCTCCAGAGGTTTCCATGAAAGTCGGCATCCATCCCGAATACAAGCAAATCACCGTGACCTGCAGCTGCGGGAACACGTTCCAGACCCGCTCCACCCTGGGGCACGATCTGCATGTGGAAGTGTGCTCGAGCTGCCACCCGTTCTTTACCGGCAAACAGAAGATTGTCGACACTGCAGGCCGAGTGGACAAATTCCGCAAGAAATACGGCAACAAATCTGCGTAATTGCCACCACGCATCGTTACCCATTCAGCGAGGCGCCTCAGGGCGCCTCGCGTCGTTTAAGCCCGCCATGGCCATATCGATCGCTGACCTCAAGTCAGCGAAGACCGGGTTGGCGGGTGTTACAATGCCTGCGTCTGGTCATGCATCGGACACCCACTAAAGGGTTCTCTGTCGCACCTACGACCGTGTCCTTTTTGTCGGCGCACCGCAATTCAGGATAATCTACCCCCGCGATGAGCCCGGCTCTGCCGCCTTTATCCTGTCGGGCAGTCCCTTGTTCGTGCGCCAACCCCGGGCGGCTAGAATGTCCAGCCCTGTCGACAAGTACGTTACCCCGCCAGCCTCCGGCACCGGCGGATACCGGGAGATTCATGCGATGAGCAGCAAGATGTACAGAATCACTGCCCCTGACAACAAGACCAGTGAACACCCGCTCCGTGAAGGCAGCCTCGGCCCCGCCACGCTCGATATCAGCGGACTCTACAAGGATCAGGGCATCTTCACGTTCGACCCCGGGTTCGTCGCCACCGCCAGCTGCGAGAGCAAAATCACCTATATCGACGGCGATCAGGGTGTGCTGCTGTACCGCGGATATCCGGTAGGCGAGCTGGCCGAGAAGAGCAGCTTCCTGGAGGTCGCCTACCTGATCCTCTATGGGGAACTGCCCACCAAACCGCAACTGGACCACTTCGTAAACACCATCCAGCACCATTCACTGGTGAACGAAGCCATCCTGCGTTTCTTCAACGGGTTCCATTACGATGCGCACCCGATGGCGATGATGGGCGCGGTGGTAGGTTCACTATCGGCCTTCTATCACGATTCCACCGACATCCATAACCCCAAAAACCGGGAAGTGTTCGCGCATCGCGTCATCGCCAAGATGCCGACGCTCGCCGCGGCCGTATACAAACACGGGATCGGCCAGCCTTTCGTCTACCCGCGCAACGATCTCGATTACTGCACCAATTTCCTGCACATGCTGTTTTCGGTGCCGGCAGAAGAGTACCGGGTCGACCCTGTCGCTGCAGAAGCGCTGGACCTGCTGTTCATCCTGCATGCAGACCACGAGCAGAATGCCAGCACCTCGACCGTGCGCCTGGCCGGCAGTTCCGGCACCAACCCCTATGCGGCCATCGCGGCAGGCATCGCCACCCTGTGGGGACCGGCACATGGCGGCGCCAACGAAGCCGTACTCAACATGCTGAAAGAGATCGGCGATGTGAAGAACATCGACAAGGCGATCGCCAAAGCCAAGGACAAGAACTCGGGCTTCCGTTTGATGGGCTTCGGTCACCGCGTCTACAAGAATTACGATCCGCGTGCCCAGATCATCCGCGCGACCTGCCACAAGGTCTTGAAGAAACTCGGTCGCGGTGACGACCCGCAACTCGAGCTCGCCCTGCGGCTGGAGGAGATCGCGCTCAAGGACGACTACTTCATCGAGAAGAAACTGTATCCGAACGTGGATTTCTATTCCGGCATCATCTACCGGGCGCTGGGTATCCCCACTCACATGATGACCGTGATGTTCGCGATCGCACGAACCGTGGGCTGGGTGGCGCACTGGCAGGAGATGATCGCCGATCCGCACATGAAGATCGGCCGGCCGCGCCAGCTTTATACCGGGGCCTTGAAACGCGATTACACGGAAATCGGCAAACGCAA
>JBOIBL010000025.1:0-4109 GCA_050739495.1 Gammaproteobacteria bacterium
AACTGGCGTTGTACGCGCCGGGACTCGGTTATTACAGTGCCGGTGCACGCAAGTTCGGTGCTGCCGGCGATTTCATCACCGCCCCGGAACTCTCGCCATTGTTCAGCCGCTGCCTGGCACGACAGGCAGTCGAAGTGTTTGATGCACTCGGCGGAGGCGACATTCTGGAACTTGGCGGCGGGTCCGGCATCATGGCCGCCGATATCCTGTCGGAACTGGCACGGCTCGAACGGTTGCCGGAACGGTATCTGATCCTGGAAGTGAGCGCCGACCTGCGCGAGCGTCAGCGCGAGACCTTGCACCAGAAAGTGCCGGGTTTGCTGGAACGTGTGCAGTGGCTCGACACAGTGCCGGAATCGTTCACGGGCTTGATCGTCGCCAACGAAGTGCTCGACGCACTGCCGGTGCAACGCTTCCGCCGTGACGCGGAAGGATGGTCCGAATATACGGTGACGCTGGATGGCGACGCTTTCAACTCGGGGACACGCGCAGTGGGTGCCGAATTGACTACTGCGCTGACGGCGCTTGAAGCGAGCCTGCCGTCACCGTTGGCGAGCGGCTACAGTTCGGAGCTTTGTTTGCAATTGCCGGGATTCATGCGCGCATTGGCCGATACGCTCGAACGCGGCGCGATGTTGTTTGTGGATTACGGCTATCCGCGCAATGCCTATTACCACGCTGACCGCAGCATGGGTACGCTCATGTGCCATTACCGGCAGCGCGCACATGACGATCCATTCCTGTATCCCGGTCTCCAGGACATCACTGCGCATGTGGATTTCACTGCGGTGGCGGAAGCGGGCGTGGACAATGGACTGGAACTCGCCGGGTACACCACCCAGGCGCATTTACTGCTGGCACTCGGCATTGCCGGGCAAGCCAACAACATGGCCTCGACCCGTGAAGTGAAACTGCTGACCTTGCCGGAAGAGATGGGCGAGCGGTTCAAGGCAATTGGTTTTACGAAACAAATCGACGAAGCATTAACCGGATTCGCGTTGCGTGATTTAAGTCACACGTTATGAACACCTGGAAGCTATCTCAAATTTCCTCTCCCTTTGGGAGAGGGTGCCCGTAGGGCGGGTGAGGGATGGGAGCGTTCGGCGTTTCAGGTTCTGCCGCACCCTCATCCCTTACCCCTCTCCCGGTGGGAGAGGGATATCAAGGCTTTTGAGATACGGCGTAGTCAATTCCGGCCAATCGTTTGTTTCATGGCATCAAGTCGTGCATCGTGTATCCGCACTGCAATTTTGGCGCCATCCAATCCATCGATTCCCAAGTTACGCGGCTCTATTGATTGTGCTGCCGCAAACGCTTTGCGCAGATAATCTGCCTGCGGGAACGGCGTGTCTTCGAGACCGGTGCGGCCGCGATGATCCGCCTCGCAGGCGAGCAGAAACAATTCAAAGCGCTGCGGCCGGCGGAAAGCGTCCACCGATTCCAGCAGTTTCAACACCGTGTCCGCGCGCAGTTCTTCAGCCTTGTGTACCAGCCCGTGATGTCTGGCGACGATGACGGCGAGTTCGCGCAGTTCGCGCGGGACCTTGAGACGGTCGCTCAGGGCTTCGACCAGTTTCACACTGCGTTCTTCGTGACCGTAGTGGTGCGGCAGGATGTCGACCGGTGTGGTGCCTTTGCCGAGGTCGTGCGTGAGCGCGGCGTAACGCACACCGATGTCATCCGACAAGCGCGCGGCCTGATCAACCACCATCATCACGTGTACACCCGTGTCGATCTCCGGGTGCCACTTGGCCGGTTGCGGTACGCCAAACAAGCGATCCAGTTCCGGAAAGATGCGTTTGAGTGCGCCACAATCGCGCAGCGTCGTGAAAAATACAGACGGCGTTTGCGTCTGTAGCGCTTTGGCGGTTTCCTGCCAGACGCGTTCCGCGACCAGCGCATCCACTTCGCCGCTATCCGACAGTTCACGCATCAGCGCCAGCGTCTCGTCCGCGAGCTTGAATCCCAGCGGTGCGAAGCGGGCGGCGAAGCGTGCGACCCGCAACACGCGCACCGGATCTTCGGCGAACGCCGGTGAGACATGCCGCAGCACCCGCGCTTCGAGATCACGTTGCCCGTGATACGGATCGATCAGCACGCCGTGTTCATCTTCGGCGATGGCGTTGACGGTGAGATCGCGGCGTCGCAGATCGTCTTCCAGCGTCACGTCCGGTGCGGTATGGAATTCGAAACCGTGATAGCCGCGTGCAGTCTTGCGCTCGGTGCGCGCCAGCGCATATTCCTCGTGGGTGTCGGGATGCAGGAACACCGGGAAATCCTTGCCGACGGCCTGGAAGCCGCGCGCGGTCAGCTCGGCGGGCGTCGCGCCCACCACCACGTAATCGCGCTCTTTCACCGGCAGGCCGAGCAGCCGGTCGCGGACTGCGCCGCCGACCAGATAGGTTTTCATGCCGCTAGTGTAGCGGGTTATTTCGCGTGCGCCGCAGGCACTTCGCGAATGGGCAACGGCACGTTGCAGATGCTGATGCGCTCGGGTGGATCTTTATAGAACGCATCGTGGCGGTCGCGGTTCGCCTCGACCAGGCGCGCGAAAGTCTTGCTGTCGGTGCGCAGCGCCTGCAATTGCAGACGGTTTTTCGCAGGCACATCTGACGCCAGCCGCACCGAGAGGATCGGCGTGCGTAGCGTCGCGTCCTTGTAGATACCGAGCGGTTCCGGACCGCGCGGCAGCGACGCGATCCATTGCATGCCTTCGACCACGCGTCCGACCACCGTCAGCTGACGGTCGAGCCGGCGCGGGGCCTGACCGATCGGGACATAGAGCGTATTGGCGTTGCCGCTGGTGGGGTCGTTGTCACGCGACACACCGACCATGCCATAGCATTGCACCAGCCAGGCCCGGTCCGTCTTCGGATCACGCGCCGCCGGCATGCCGTCCACAAAGCCGACTTCCGGTGCGTACACATCGCCATCCGGCAGTCGCGTGAAGTGGGCGGCCGGATCGATCTTGCGGATGAATTCCGGAGGTAACCGGATTTTGGCTTTGCCCATCGGTTTGGCTTTTTTCGGATCGTCACTGTCCGGATCGCCCCACTGCGCGACGAAGTTGTCCTGCACACGGTAGATGCTGGTGCCGTCGAAATAATGTGCCTGCACCAGTGTCTTGATGTTGGCGACGTGCTCCGGCGCCCACGCCGGCGCCAGCTCGATCACCACCAGATGGTCGTGCGCCAGACGCATGTACAAGGTCTGCGCCGGATCCAGCGTGCGCCATTCCGATGGACTCGACTCGGCGAGGATGGTGCTGGCGGATGGGGTATCGGCGGCGCTGACCGCGCCACTCGTCAACAGCAACAAGCCGGGCAGGGCGGAAACGGCGAGGGACAGGCGACGTGACATGACGGTACTCCAGCGCGATGGTGATTCAGGTCAGGTGTGCCGGGATGTTAGCCGATCCATACCGTCTTTACATTGGTGAATTCATGGATGCCGTGGCGCGCCAGCTCACGCCCATAACCGGAACGTTTGACGCCGCCGAATGGCAGGCGCGGGTCGCTCTTCACCAGGCCGTTGACGAACGCGCTGCCGGATTGCAGTTGCCGTGCGAAGCGTTCGCCGCGTTTGCGGTCGCGGGTCCAGACACTGCCGCCGAGTCCGTAGGGGCTGCCATTCGCAACTTTCAATGCTTCGGCTTCGTCACGCACGCGGATGATACTGGCGACCGGACCGAACAGTTCTTCGTTCCAGGCACGCATCCCCGGCGCGACGCCGTCCAGGATCGAAGCCGCGTAGTACGCGCCTTTTCCCTTGACCGGTTCGCAACCGAGTATCGGTTTAGCGCCTTTCTGGATCGCATCCTGCACTTGTGCATGCAGCGCATCGCGCAGATCGAACCGCGCCATCGGTGCGAGTGTGGTCGGAAGTTCGAGCGGATCGCCGGGTTTGAGTGCCGCGGCACGCGCGCCGAATTGTTCCAGGAAGGCATCGGCGATCTTGTCGAGCACGATGAAACGTTTGGCGGCGATGCAGCTCTGGCCGGCGTTCTGGTAACGCGATTTCGCGCCGATTTCCGCCGCGTGTGCAAGGTCGGCGTCGTCCAGCACCACGAAGGCATCGGAGCCGCCGAGTTCCAGCACGCATTTCTTGAG
>JBOIBL010000026.1:0-4698 GCA_050739495.1 Gammaproteobacteria bacterium
AGCGTCGGTGATGCCCATTTTCGCGACGATGTGAAAGCGCTGATGGATCGTTATCGGATTCCACCGGCCTGTCTCTGTTTTGAGATTACCGAGACGGGAGCGATCGCCAACAAGCAGAGTGCATGTCGTTTTATCACCGAGATGCGCGCTACGGGGGCGAGTGTTGCCATCGATGATTTCGGCAATGGCAAAGCGTCATTCGGGTACCTGCGAGACCTGCCGGTGGACTACCTGAAGGTGGACGGCGCGTTGATACGGGACGTCGCCAGCAATAGCACCGGACACGCAGTGCTCGAGGCGATCAGCGCGATTGCGAAGTCGCTTGGCATCAAGACGGTCGCAGAATGCGTCGAAAACGAGGCCACCCTGGAATGCGTACGCGCGGCGGGTTTCGACTACGCCCAGGGCGCGGTATTCAGTATGCCGACACCCTGGCTCCTGGACGATGCGTTGCGTGACACTGACCTGTCTGGTGCGGGACCAGAGTTTTGAGTCGATCGGTTTAGCAGTATGGCTGACCACAATCACAGTGACGATCGTTTGGTGCCTGTTGTTTCATGGGAGATCGGAGTGATTCCATCACGGCAGATCGTGGTATTCCGGCCCCACTTGCATGACGAAGGCATTTCGGAAGCAGTCGTCACTCAGCCGGCGGTGTATCATGCGCTCAGCCTCAAGCAGGCGCAGCGCCTGCGCGACGATCTTGATGAAGCTCTCGATAACTTGCGTAACGAAGCTGTGCCCGGGCATCCATCGAAGAACAGCAAGCACTGATCCCATATGTAATTAGGCGGTCCGCGTCCGCGTGGCCATGCGCAACCGTTGCTATCTCGACGGGCGTATAGTATCGACGACAGACACTCGCAACCGAAATCTCATCGCTGAAGGATGATCCACATGAAACTCCCGGCCCGCTTTGCGCTAAGCCTTGGTGCGCTTCTTCTGATATTTTTCGGCATTGCAGCTGCGCGCACCTCCGCTGCCTCCTACCATTTGCTGAAGAGCTATCATTACGGCCCCGCCGAAAACGCCACCGGCGAATATTTTGATTACATCAGCGTGGACACCGCGGCGCGCCGTGTCTATCTTGGCCGCGGCACAGAGGTCCAGGTCATCGACTCCGACACCGGCAAGCTCCTCGGGCGCATTACTGGTTTCAAGCGCCAGCACGGCGTGGCTGTTGCACACCCCTTCAACCGCGGCTTCATCACAGATGGTGGCGCCGGCACCGTTACCATCTTCGATCTTCGCACCCTGAAGCGCATTCGCACGGTCACTGCTCAGCCCGACGCTGACTGCGTCGTATACGATCCCGTCTCCCGCCGCATTTTCACCATGAACGGCGACCCCGAAAGTTCCACCATCATCGATGCGCACACTGGCAAAGTCATCAAGACAATTCCGTTGGGCGGTGCGCCCGAATTCGCCGTCGCCGATGGTCATGGCATGATCTACGCTAATCTCGCAAGCACCAACCAGATCGTCGCCATCGATACCCGCACAATGACCATCAAGTCGCGCTGGTCCAGCGCCCCCGCCGGCCATCCCACCGCCATGGCCATTGATACCGTCCATCGCCGTTTGTTCAGCGCCGGCCGTGAACCCGCAGTGCTCGACATCCTTGACGCCGACACCGGCAAGGTTATCCAGTCGTTCCCCATCACTGATGGCGTGGATGCCGCTCGCTTCGATCCCGTTACGGGCGACGTATTCGTCTCCACCTTTACCGGACGCCTGCACATCTTCCACGAAAACACGCCCAACAGTTTTACTGCGCTGCCTGCCGTCACCACCGAAATGGGCGCCAAAACCATGGGCCTCGATCTCAAAACCCATGAGGTCTTCGTGGATACGGCCAATTTCACCCCGCCGCCGCCGGGAGCCACTGGACGCGCGCGCCGTCCTCGCGCCGCTCTCGGCACCTATCGTGTGCTGGTTTACGGCCCTTAACCCTCGCGTCCAAGCGAGGCACACGAGGCCATTCCGAATGACGGGAAGAACTGCAGATTGGGCAGACGAAGGAAGCCCGACGAAATATCGAAATGGTCATTCCCTCACGGGCACAACGCAAATCGGTTCGTCAATATTAACTGATAGAAAATTCGTGGCTGTCGCATCATGTTGGGCTTCCTTCGTCAGTCCAACCTACGTGCTAAAAAGTGATACGCAATGAAAGTATTAATCTTTGGCGGTACTGGAATGGTGGGTCAGGGCGTGCTCCGCGAATGCCTGTCAGCACCTGACGTCAGTCAGGTTACCGTAGTCGGCCGCACATCGCTGGAGCAAGTGCATTCCAAGCTGCAACAACTGGCGTGCGCCGATCTAATGGCGCTAGGCACGCACGCAAGCGAGCTGCAAGGATTTGATGCGTGCTTCTTTTGTCTTGGCGTGTCATCTTCAGGCATGAGTGAGGAGGCCTACCAGCACATCACCCATGACATCACTCTGACTGTGGCTGCATTGCTTACTCGCTTGAATCCCAAAATGACGTTTGTCTATGTTTCGGGTGCGGGCACAGACAGCACCGAACAGGGGCGCAGCATGTGGGCCAGGGTCAAGGGGAAAACTGAGAATGACCTGCAGAAACTACCATTGCAAGGCGTGTACCTGTTTCGTCCCGGTATCATTCAGCCTTTGCATGGAATCAAATCTAAAACACGGACCTATCAGCGTTTCTACACGCTGGCCAACCCACTACTGTCGCTACTCCGGCGAGTATTTCCGAACGCAATTGTCACAACGGAAGATGTCGGCAACGCGATGCTCAATGCGGCCAGACAAGGTAACGCGCACATTGTGGTTGAGGCGAAAGACATTATTCGACTGGCTCGGAGACCCTGAATCGCTTTAAAGGGATCAGCGCGTAAATTCTTATATCCGTAATCAACACCCGGCGTTACGCGCTTCATCAACCAACAATCAACTCTCCGGATTCCGGCAAACGAGACACAAGGTCGGCACCCATGAGCTTCGACGGCGTGTAGGCACCGCCGGCAGGTTTGTTGGTCATCAGATATTCGACAACTGCGAGCGATCCGGTAACGGTCAGGCTGTAACCGTTCGCGGTGCGGATGCGTGCGGTTTTCTTGTCACCTCGGGCGTTCGTCACCTCGCCCCAGACGAATGTGGGTTTCCGTGCCCGTGTTGCCTCATCGGGGCCTTTCACGGTCTTGGCGATGCGTGCCTTGAGCAGCCGCTGCACGAATGACAACCCGAGTAGCGGACGAATCCAGTTTGCGCGCTTGAGATTGGCGATCATCCCGGGCGATCCGGGAATGAATACTTCTATATTGGGAATGCCGGTTGAGTGGAACGCGGTAGAGACATCTCCCCAGGGAATCGTCATGGCATTTTTCTCGCCGTCACCAAAGTCGATACGACGCACTTTGTAAGCCAATGGCACGCTGACGATCTTGCCATCGCGGCGTACCTTCCCGCCTTGTGCCAGCCCCTCGACAGAGGTCTTCGCCGTCCCCGGCGAAAGACCGGAGCGCGAATCAAAGCCCAGCGCCAGATGCGTGGCATCGGGCATGGCCGCCTTCAAAGCTGCAGCGACACAGTCGGTGGGAATGACGTCGAAGCCGACACCTGGACAGAGCACAACGCCGGCCTCCCGCGCTCGCGCATTCAACGATTGCGCGAGCTCAAACACCGCAATCTCACCCGTGATATCGAGGTAGTGTGCGCGGGCGCGGAGACAGGCCTCCATCATCGGTGCGGCCGTCGCCGAGAACGGCCCCGCGCAGTTCAGCACCAGTGCGTAGCCCGAAAGTTGCCGGACGACTTCCGCGACATCATCGAGACCGAAGCCACGCGCGTCCAGCCCCCGTTCGTGGGCAAGAGCCTCGACCTTTTCGCGACTCCGCCCTACCAGCACCGGCTTGAGTCCACGGCGCGCCGCTTCCCGCGCGATCAGCTCGCCGGTGTATCCGTTCGCGCCATAAATGATCCAGTTCATATGTTGAAAAGCCTCATTGGGCCCGGGTAGGCATGTCAAATATTATTTTTACTCTGATCCCAAATGCTTTTCCAAGCCATACTGGATATTTGATTTTGTGGGGATTCAGGTCAGGCTCTGACCTTTCACTCTGGGAGATGCTACTTATAGTCTGTAGCACCATAGTCATCAGTCAGAAACAATACATTTTTAAAAATTACTCAAACGATGCCAAGAACTCCAAGCTCTTCATTACGCGCCATCCTTGCTAAGAATGTCCGTGCTTTTCGAAAGGTACACGGCCTATCACAGGAAGAATTAGCCAATCGTTGTGAACTTCACCGTACATATATCGGGTCGGTAGAACGTGAAGAGCGAAATGTTTCCTTAAGTACTCTCGAAGTACTTGCCCGGGCCCTTGGGGTTAGCGTCGTGGAACTGCTGACACCAAGATAGCAGCATGCTGAAAAAGTCTTCCATTGATTACAAGCACACTATTCGGTCATCCCGGAAAACAATTTACGATCAAATTAAGATCGGCGATGCTGATCTCTGGATTCCCACAATACATCTAGAGTCACTATTGAACGAAGGTTTGCGAGGAAAAGTATTAAAGGATGTGCATGGCAGAACGCTGCCGAACCGAACCCGTTCAAAGGTTATAAAATCGTATGTTTGTGAAGCATTAGGATATCCCACTCCAAGATCGTTTAAGAAAACTCAGCCACGATTTGTTGGGCAACAGCTTGATACCTATGCCC
>JBOIBL010000027.1:0-3311 GCA_050739495.1 Gammaproteobacteria bacterium
GTTCTGAACCTCGCCATCATTCACCACCAGGATCACCAGCACCCGCTTCTCCGACAGGCGCACGAACTCGATATGCCGCCAGGAGATATGTTCGCGCTTCGGCAACGTCACCACCCCGGTCATGTGGGTGATGGCCGAGAGCATGCCCGAAGCACTCGCCAGCAGGGTCTGCGGGTTCGTTTCCTCGCTGGCGAATTGCTGCCGAAGCAGACGCACTTCCTGGTGTTCCAGCGGCTTCACCGTGAGCAAGGTGTCCACGAAGAAACGGTAACCTTTCACCGTCGGCACCCGCCCCGCAGAGGTGTGCGGAGACGCGACGAAACCCAACTCCTCCAGATCCGCCATCACGTTGCGGATGCTGGCGGGACTCAGGTCCATACCGGAATCACGGGACAGCGTACGTGAGCCGACCGGTTCGCCCTCACGGATATAGCGTTCCACCAGCACCTTGAGCAGCTGTTGTGCGCGTTCGGTAAGGCCGGTTTCGGTCATGCGGGTTTCATGCTCGCGTAAGGATGGCAGCAACTCCGAAGGATACGCTTTTGGCACTCAATAATCTGGAGTGCCAAAGGCAAAATTAGCAATCGGTCCCAGGAGTGTCAAGGACTTAGCCACTATAATTGATGGCCTTGCAGTCTCACGCCAGGGTTTTCAGTCCATGTCTCAATTGTTCTCCACCATCGGCGTGCTTGGCCGTGAAAACGATCCACAGGTGACACGCACCGTCACCGCTCTGGCCAGCCAGTTACGTGCGGCCGGTATCCGGGTGCTGGTGGACGCCGCCCTGTCGTCTTCGCCAGAGACCGAAAACCTGCCGCGCGATGCCGTATGCCGGGCCGCAGATCTGGTGATGGTCGTCGGCGGGGATGGCACTTTGCTCCGAGCCGCAAACGCGGTGGCGGCACGCCCGGTGCCGCTGGTCGGAATCAATCTCGGCCGTCTGGGCTTCCTCGCCGATATCTCGCCGGACGCCATGGCCGATGACGTCGCCGCCATCCTGCGTGGCGATTATCAGGAAGAAGAGCGCCTGTTACTCGATGCCTGCCTGATCCACAGTGAAACCAGCACACCCTGCGCGCCCGCACTCAACGATGTCGTGGTACAGAAAGCGGACGGCGGACGCCTGATCGAGTTCGAGACCCATGTGGATGGACAGTTCGTGTGTGCGCATCGTGCCGACGGCATCATTATCGCTACCCCGACCGGCTCGACGGCTTATGCCTTGTCTGGTGGCGGTTCCATCCTGCATCCGGCACTGGATGCCGTGACCCTGGTACCGATCTGCCCGCATGCACTCGGCGACCGTCCCATCGTGGTCAACGGCAGCAGTCGGGTCGAGATCGTGCTCAGCGGTACCCATGGCGGCCGCGCCCAGGTGACCTGCGATGGCCAGCACACCCAGCAACTGCAGGTCGGCGATCGGGTGCGGGTGCAACGTGCTGCACATGGCATCCGTTTCATCCATCCACGCGGTCACGATTACTATAGAATCCTGCGCACCAAACTCCATTGGGGCCAGAACGCCCGTTCACCGCGCAAGGATTGAACACGCCGCATGCTGACGCACATCGCCATCCGCGATTTCGCCATCATTGATGCACTGGAACTGGATCTCGGCGCCGGGATGACTGTGCTGACCGGCGAAACCGGTGCCGGCAAATCCATTCTCGTCGATGCGCTGGGTCTGGTGCTGGGCGATCGCGCCGACGCCGGGGTCGTTCGCCAGGGCGCGGAACGCGCCGAACTCAGCGCCGAATTCGATCTGCGTGACGCACCCGATACGGTTCACTGGCTCGAACAAAACGAACTTGCTGCCGACGGCGAATGTATCCTGCGCCGCATCATCGGCGCCGATGGCCGCTCGCGTGGCCAGATCAACGGCCGCAGTGTCCCCATGCAACTGCTCAAGGAACTCGGTGAACAGCTGGTGGACATCCACGGCCAGCACGAACATCAATCACTGTTACGTCGCGATACCCAGATGCAGTTGCTCGACGCTTACGGACAACACGCTGCGTTGCTGGGAGAAGTCGCCCGCCTCTACAGTGAATGGAAAACCGCGCATCAAAGTCTTGCCGGGTTGCGCGCCGCCGCCGCCGATCGTGACGCACGCCTCGAGATGCTGCGCTACCAGGTCAGCGAACTCGACGCGCTGAAACTCGAACCCGATGAAGCAGCGACCCTGGATGAAGAACACACGCGGCTCGCCAACGGCGGGCGGCTTGCGGAAGGTGCACAAGCGGCGCTCACCTCTTTATATGAAGACGAGGAAGGCTCCGCCTATCAGCTTCTGAACCATGCTGCGCGCGAACTGGAAAAACTCGCCGCGCTGGATCCGCGTCTGGGCAGCGTCCGCGAGATCCTGACCAATACCGAAGTCCAGCTCAGCGAGGCCAGCGATGCGTTGCGGCATTACCTCGCCGACATGGACATGGATCCGCAGCGCCTGCAGTGGGTCGAGGACCGGCTCGGCGTGTTGCATGAACTGGCCAGAAAGCACCGCATCGAACCGGCGGAGTTGCCGCAGCGGTTGCAGGAATTGAGCGAGGAACTGAAACAACTGGAACGTGCAGAGATCACCTTGCAGGAACTCGAAGCGCGCCTGAAAAGTCTGCGCGATGCCTATCAGCGCGCGGCGGCGGCACTGCACGCACAACGCGTGAAAACCGCTGCCGATCTCGGCAAGAAGGTCACCACCGTGATGCAGGAACTCGGGATGCCGGGTGGCAAGTTCGCGGTCGAAGTCGACGCCAGCGATGCGGAACGTTTCACGCCCACCGGCATCGACCACATCGAGTTCATGGTCAGCGCCAACAAGGGTCAGGCACTCAAACCACTGGCGAAAGTCGCATCCGGCGGTGAACTGTCGCGTATCTCGCTGGCAATCCAGGTCATCGCTGCTCAAGCCACCGCGATCTCGTCCATGGTGTTCGATGAAGTGGATGCCGGCATCGGTGGCGGGGTCGCGGAGATCGTGGGACGCCGGCTGCGCGCGCTCGGCGAAACGCGTCAAGTGTTATGCGTAACACATCTGCCGCAGGTCGCCTCGCAGGCGCATCAGCACCTGCGCGTAAGCAAGGAAACCGAGGCCAAGACCACGGTCACTCGCATCGAAGCCCTGAATCAGAAATTGCAGATCGAGGAACTGGCGCGGATGCTGGGCGGCCTAGAGATTACCGAGACCACGCGCAAACACGCACGCGAGATGCTGGCACGGGCTGGGCAGTAACTAGAACCTATCAACTCAAAATTCCGTTCGCCCTGAGCGTAGCGCCTTAGGCGCGAAGTCGAAGGGCTGTTAAGCACATGAT
>JBOIBL010000028.1:0-4545 GCA_050739495.1 Gammaproteobacteria bacterium
GAATCCGCCTATATCACCATCTCATGGTTGTGCTGGGTTCCCAACCTCGTGATCGTGGAATGGTGGATTCTGGGCAGGGATAACCGCCAGATGATCGTGCCCGCGCCGCGATAAATAATCTTACTGACGCACGAGCGCCTCGCGCCAGCGTCCCGCTTGCCACCAGCTTTCGAATTTCTCCGCCGCCATCGAACGGCTGATGAAATACCCTTGTGCAGCATCGCAACCCAGCTTACGCAGCACGTTGAGTCCGGCGCGCGACTCCACCCCTTCACCTACCACCTGAAGTCCCATGTTGTGACCAAGCTCGATCGTGGACCGCACGATGGTTTCATCGTCATCGCTGCGATCCAGCCCCATCACGAACGAACGATCGATCTTGAGTTCATCCAGCGGCAGGCGCTTCAACTGCGCCATGGATGAATAGCCGGTACCGTAGTCGTCGATTGAAAGTGTCAGCCCGAGTTTGCGGAAATGCTCGAATGCCGAGACCGCTTGATCCACGTCCTGCATGATCGCGCTCTCCGTGATCTCCATTGCGATCAGCGCGGGATCTGCATTGCAGGCATGTAACGTGTGCTCGACTGACTCCACGAATTCGTCGCTACGCAGATCATAGGCTGAAGTATTCACCGCCAAACGCAGCGGCATACCGCTCGCTTGCCATGCAGCAGCCTGCGCGCAGACCGCCCCGAGCGCCCATGATGTCACCAGCGTGATGTTGCCGGTGTGTTCGAGCATCGGGATGAATTCCTCCGGCGGCACCATGCCGTAGAGCGGATGCTGCCAGCGCACCAGCGCTTCGGCGCCGCTCAGGGTATCGCGCGACAGCGCCACCTTGGGTTGGTAGTGCAACACCAGGTCGCCCTGCTGGATCGCCTGTTGCAACTCGCCCAGCAGACTCAGCCGCAGCCGGCTGAAGCGATCCTGGCTACCGTCGTAGATGGCGTAAGGCAGATGTTGTTGCTTCGCGGTCCACTTTGCCATATCCGCATGGCGCAGCAGCGTGGCGACGTCATGTCCATGATCCGGATGGCTGGCGAGCCCGATGCGGGCCGACAGATGCAGGGTCAGGCCGTCCGCCTGATAGGGATTCTTGAACGCGGCAACAAATCGCGCGAGTTCATTGGGGATATCCCGCAGCTTGATGCCGGACAGCAGGATGCCGAACTCGTCGTTACCGATACGCGCGACCACGGTATCAGTACCGGCGGTTTCGCTCAGCCGCTGGCTCACTTCGCACAACAGCTGGTCGCCGGCGTCGTAACCCAGGGTGTCGTTGATGTCCTTGAAGCGATCCAGACCGACCACCATCACTGCCAGGCGCAACTTGCCGGCGCGGTGCGTTTGCAGCGCCGTATTGATGAGCTGCTCCAGATGACCGCGGTTCGGCAGCCCTGTCAGACTGTCGTGCCGTGCATGGTGACGGATGGACGCTTCACGCTTGGCGATCGCATCCTGCATGCGGTTGAACTTCTCCACCAATGCGCCGAGTTCGCCACCCTGATGCACGGTGATGGGTTCTGCGTAGTTGCCGGCCTCGATCGCGCTCGCCTGATCCAGCAACAGCCGCACCGGCCTGGTCACGCGGCGCGCCAGCAGCCAGGCACCGAGCAACGCCAGCAGCAGGACGCCGGCAAACACTTCCACGATCTGCGACCACCAGGGCCGGTAATTGGCGAGCGCCGCGCTTTCGGAACTTTGCAGCAGCGCGGTCACGTGCTGGCCGGGCGCAGCACCCAGTTCCACTTCCTGTCCGAGATAGATTTCACCGCCGAGTTGGGCGCTGCCGTTGAACGGCGCATCGTCTGCAGCAGCGGGTTGCTTGGTGAGTGCACTGATTGCTTGCGCCGGCAATGTGGACGCGAGCGTCTGCCATTGATTATCCGGACCCTGTTCCAGGAACGTCACATTCAGGGAACTGAGTGCACTGAAATGCTGCGCCAGGGCATCGTTCAACCCGAACCCCAGCAGTATCCAGCCTATCCGGTTGGGTGCGCTCAGAGGCGCCGCCGTCACCTGATACGTGGTGCCGTTGAGTGTCAGGAACACGGTGTGTTCGGCGGTATAAGGCATCGCATCCGTGGCCAGTTCGAAGGGTCGCCCGGCAAGGCCGGGGCGCGCAGTATCCGCGCGAATCTGGCCTTTCATATCCACTGCAACCGCCATATCCGCTTCTACACGGCGCCTGCGTTTGTCGAGTGCACTCAGCAATGTTCGGCCGCCCTCGTGAAATGCTTCCAGCAAACCGAAATCCTTCGCCAGCGTCTGCGAATAGATAACCAGAGTCTTGCGCCGCGCATCGAACTGATCGTCGAATACATGGCGGCCGGTATCCACACGCTCACTGACAGTCTGCACTGCCTGCGCCCGCACTTTCTTGTAGAGCATGAACAGACTCACGGACTGGATCAGCAACAGCAAACCGAACACCAGCGCGAAGATCCTGAATTGCAGGCTATGAAAAAATCCTTTGGTTATGGAAGACATCATGTTCACGTTGTGGGCTTTCAGTAATTTATCCAAATGTGTTACAGACGTATGCGCACCACTTCTTCAGTGCCGGATTTCAGCGTCAGTGGCCGCGGATAACCGGCCAGATCGCGCTCCGCAACGCCGACATGCCACGCGCCGAGCTGATAGCGTCCCGGAGGCAGATCCGCAAGCCGCAGAAAACCGCGGCTATCGGTCTTGCCAAAGTAGGGCGCGTCGGTCACGTATATATAGCCCTGCATCTCGTTATAGATCTTGCAACCTACCGTCACCACGCCCGGGTGGCTGAATTTCAGGTTTGCCTGATGTTCGCCCGCGTCCAGATGCATCGAGAGCGGACGTGCAGCCGAGAAGGAATAGATATCGTGCGGGACGTCGTCCAGGTTCTGGACTGTCACCGTGCCGCCTGCGCGTACCGGTAACACCACCGGCTCGAAATGTCGCTCCAGGATATCCAGCACCGCTGCTTGATCGGCCGGCCCGGTTACCGCGCCCGCATCCAGTGGTTTTGCATAGACCAGCACATCGCCGGCTGGATTGCCGTCCGCCTTGGTCGCATAGACCGCGATCGCAGCGGTACGGGAAACTGAAACAGAGCCTGCAGCAGAACCGGAAACCGTCGTGGTGGGTTTAGCAGTAGGAAAAGGCGGGAACAGCTCCGCACAACCAGCGAGTGCAAGCAGCGCCGAGAGGACGACCGAACCCCGGGACATTGATCCGCAGCGCTTCATCCCCAGCCTTGGTGCACATAATTGAGGGGCTTAACGATAGTCCGAAAACAGCCCCAGATAAATCTACATAATATTGTGCCCCCCGAACGCTCCAATCCGGCCCCGGCAAAAGCTCTGCCGGATATATCTTGCTAATTACAGATTTGCTGTTATAGTTAAGCATAACACCCAGGGGTTATGGGCACCGGCCAGGATGGACGCCCGCTCATCCTTTTATCCCCGCCAGCTGGCGGGTTATTGCTTAATCTACGAGGCATTTCCATGAAAACATCCAGATCATTGCTGTTGGCAGCGGTTATCGCTGGACCCGTTACGGTCTTTGGTATCACGGCCTCCGCGCAAACGGCAACACCGAAACCTGCGTCGATTCAGGCTCCCGCCTGGGTCGCCGAGAGCAACCAGAATGCCCAGATTATCCTCAAGACCTACGCCGAGTTTGCCCCTGAATCCGCTGGCCAGATTGGTGTGGACGGTCTCGATGAGCAGGCCACCAGCCTTACCCCGGACCTGATCGAACGGCTCAACGCTGCCATCGATCAGGACATCGTCGAACTCAATGCGCGCCTGGCCAAGACCACGCAACCGCAGGTCAGGCAGGATATCGAGATCCTGATTGGCGCCGCCAAGGACGCCAAGACCGACAACATCCTGCAGCATAAATACATGCTCAATTACACCAACGTCCCGCAGCTGGTGTTCGGAGGCGTGCGTGCCCTCATCAATCCGCAGGTTCCGGCGAATCGTCAGCAGGCCGTCGTCAAACGCCTCGAAGCCTACGCCGGCATGCTGCCCGGCCGCCCGCCGATTACCGAGCAGGCCAAGGCGTTGTTCGAAGCCGATCTCAAACGGCCCGGTCTCATCGGGCCTTACAAAGCCGAAGTCGCGCAGGATATTGAAGATGCGCAACAGTACATTCCCGGCATCAAACAACTGCTGGCAAAGAGCCAGGTGAAAGGCTGGGAAGCGCCGTACGCGAAACTCGAAAAGCAACTCACCGATTACGTTGCCTGGGTGAAGACCGATGTAGTGCCGCATGCGCGCACTACCAGTCGCCTGCCGGAAGCGGTCTATGCGCAGAACCTGCATGACATGGGCGTGGACGAAGACCCGCACGCGTTGATTCGTGAGGCCTTGTTCTCGTATGCCGAGATCCAGCATCAGATGGAAGGCATGGCGATCATCGTCGCCAAACAGCATGGTTACAAGAGCACGGATTATCGTGACGTGATTCACGAGTTGAATAAGAACCAGCTGAACCCGAAGAACATTCTGCCGTTCTATAAGCAGCGCCTTGCGGAAATTGAAACCATTATCCGCAAGG